>JBBRVL010000181.1:0-7658 GCA_038246925.1 Chloroflexia bacterium | reverse complement strand
TGGCGCTGTTGGCGCTGCTGATCGTACCTCTAACGATATTCTTTGCGGGAGCTAACAGGCTCTTCGTAGCGGCATGGGTGGCAGGAGCGTTAACCTTATATATGGCAACATGCTTCGTTCTCAATCTGGTGGATGCAAACAGCCTGGAAATACCTGCAAGGCTATCGCAAAGCGGTGCCGCCGGAACCATTATGCGCCGTTTACTCGCTGTCGGAAGAGCATTAAATAGATTGGGCAGCTAGCCTGGATTTTGGATTTACGATTTTGGATTACGAATAATGAAGCGGATTATCACCCAAGAGAGAACCCTGAGCGCACCGCGGTCTGAGGCTCAAGTTATAATCATGGAACCCAGAGCAAGAAACCAGTACGCTGTTGCTGTTACTTTAGCGGTGTCCTTAGCCATTCTTACCATCTCATTTCTCCTGAACTCATACCGTCTTGCGCAGGCGGTCGACCTCAAATCGGACGAGGCAACTTACGCAATTGAGAGCGTATCTCTCACCCGAACGGGCATCACCAGGTGGAACGGCGGCCCCTTCCTTGTGCACCCTCCGCTCTTCTATATGGTCGAGGGTGCTTACTATAACACCCTCGGTATAGGGTATGGGCCGCTTTTCGATAGGCTGATCGGCAAGGGATATACAGCCGGTGAGCCGCTCATAGCGCCCAGTGTTGCGCTGACCGGCACAAGCATGGTCGATGCAATCATGGCCGGGCGCTACCTGACTGCACTCTACGGCGCAATTATCAGCGTGCTCATTTTCCTGCTGGGCAGCAGATTGCTCGATTGGAGGTTGGGCGGACTCAGCACCCTTCTCTTCATGCTTGACCCCTATACAGTATGGCGCAACCATTTCAATTACCTAGAACCGCTGACCGCGTTGTTCGGCCTGTTGATGATCTTCGTCTATTACGCGGCGCTGAACAAGACCCAGCAGCGCCAAAGGACCGCCTACTTACTGCTGGCGGGTATATTCTTCGGTCTTTCTCTCCTGACCAAAGAATTGGCGCTGATATATTTCCCTCCCCTCCTTGTGCACTCGCTATTGTTCCGCCGCCTCAAGCCAGGGGAACTTACGGCGCCGTTGTTGGCAGGACTTGGCATATATACGCTTTTCCCTTTGTGGGCGGCGGCACACGGCCAACTCGACAACTGGTGGAACTCAAGGACATGGCTCTTTAGCCGTATAAGTGGGGAGATAAGAGACACAGGCGTGGACAGGCCAGGGTCGTCGCTTGCCCGAACTCTAAGCGTGAACCTGCCGGACTATTGGCCCTGGTTTATACTCATGGCGATTGCTGCCGTTCTAGCAGTGGCATTTGTCTATATTCATTTCAGGTATCGCCTGCACGATATGGTGGGTGAGTTCCTCGCTTCGCTGGTGATCGGCTCTTTCGGCTTCTTCGTGGTAATCAGGCTGGTAGGCGGCGTAATAAATGAGCACTTCTTATACCTGCTGATGCCATTTGTGGCTATGATGGTGGCCTATGGAGTGTTGGAGTGGCCCCGGTTGCGGGCAGGCATTATGGCTCAACGAGCAATGCAGGAGAGCCTGAAGGCAGCCCAAAAAGTGGGAATCCCCGCCGGGGCTAAGTTACAGTTTAAGGGAGAGGGGAACGAGGGCATGGCGCGCCATGCCGATACGAGCGGTGTCCCTTTCGTGAGTGTCGCGCAGAGCGGCCTCTTCAGGAAAGGTCCGCTAGACACGCCTGTCAGGCTGCGCCGGGTCACGCTGGTCTACCGGGGCCTTTTGCTGGCGCTGGCGCTGCTCACGGCCTACAATATGATCGCCTGGATTGCGCGGTACGGGTTCAGCCGAGATGATAGTTACGTTCAGCTTGACGGCGCTCTAGCGAACAGGTTGCCCGCCGGGGAAGCGGTTGTAGGCCGCGATCTGCTCGACCTTTACCTCATGCCTAAGAACGCGGTCTACACGTTCTCATATCTCAATTTTGTGGGCCGCAGCGTCGATCCGGCTAATCTTATCGAGCGGCGCATACCGTATGCCATACTCAACGACCAGTCGCTATTAGAAGGTTATGGTGGCGCGAACGTCGAGTACTATGATTGGGTGCGGCGCAACGGCGATCAGATAAGCGACTTCAAGGGGCGTATCTACAACAGTTATGCATACCGCATCGATTATACGCGTCCAGTAGAGGTGTTCGGCAGGGACAGCATGGCGGTCGGCAGGCCAGTCGTGGCATCGTCCAGCGAAGCCGTAAGCAGGGCAGGTCCCCAGTTCACTGTGAGATACGGCCCCGAGCAAGCCTTCGACGCCAAGATAAGCACACGTTGGTCTTCTGGAGAGACGGACAATGAATGGATATACGTTGACCTGGGAGAGAGCAAGAATATAGGCCGGATCGAACTGCTCTGGGAGCATGCTTATGCTAATAATTACGAGCTGCAACTATCGGACGACGCGAAGAACTGGACCACATTCTACAGCACGACATCGGGCGCAGGCGGCCTGGAAAAGATTGATGTGGGAGCTTTACCGGCAAAGGGCCGCTACCTGAGGCTGTTGATGACGGAGCGCGCCACTGAGTTCGGCTACTCGCTCTGGGAGATTTCGATCTACCCGTGATTAGGGATTAGGGGTTAGGGATCAGGGATTGGGGACGTGAAACTTTGAACACTAACCCCTAACCCCTGATCCCTAACCCCTAATCCCTAATCCCTAATCCCTAACCCCTGATCCTATTACCCGCCTTTACTTATCCTGGGCAATTAACGCCCTGTACTGAGAAAGAGAAGCGTACCGGGGATCAGACATATGAGACTCGTGCAACCACATAAGGCCGAGGTAATTATTATCCTGGACAGAACCGAATATCCACTGCATCGTAGTCCTTGGATATGCTCCTCCTGTTGTGTCATAGGCATTGGGTGCGGAGTTCTCTCCGTATATGCGCCTGCCGTTCTGTTGCGCCAAATATGCCTGTATCTTTGAGGAAGACCATTCCCACCAGTTGGCACTTTGGTCGTTGCCTGACCCATCTCCCATGCTAGAGCACCAGTTGATCGCATTCTGCTCCCCTCTCGGTAACATCTGGAATATTCGCTGCCAGTAGTTCCCGGTTCCGTATGTGCTGAGAGCCCTATCATCGAGGTTGCGGCTGATTAGCCTCTTTACAGAGGCTTCGTACATTCCCGCGCCAGGAGTAACGGGTGCAACATAACCTGAGTAGTAGCGCCTTATCTCCCCCAGGAAGAAGTTGAACGTGCTCGTGAGGTTGTCTACGTACCAGTAGTAAAATTTCTCTGCTTCCCCATTCGGCGAGTCGTCGCCAGGCTTCCAATCTGGAACGGGACTCTGACTCTGAGCCTGGTCGTCGAATGCCCAGAACGACAGATTATCTTCTGAACGAGGCCCATCAGGATACAACAGTTCACCCCGATAAGGGCCGACGCGAACAGCCCATAGACGACCATGGAAGTTGAGTGTGGAAAAGAGACGTTGTATGTACCCCGCTACGTGCTGGCGTACCGTCTGGCTCCAGTAGACGTTTACTCCTCCATTGGGGAACCCTGCTTGATAGGCATTACCGTACTGGTCTATCAGGGGGTCTATCCCATTCACCCAATCCGGCGAGTACTGTATTCCCAGGTCAAGCACCATCTGGGTGTCAGGACCTGTTGATACAAAAGCGTCTATTCTTCGTTGGAAGGCATTGGCGATATCGCTATCCCAACTGGAAGGCCCATCAGGCTGTAATACGTCCCACCCTAGCTGTACGAACCTCATCTTTACCCCTGCATCATATTGCGTCCGCAAGAGCGATCTGTTTATCTGCTCACTCAGTCCGCCCTGCCCAACTATGCCGTACAGACGGCGCGGCGGATGGGGAGTAGCCGTGGGCTGGCCCGTTTTGGTGGGGTACTTTTCTTCGTAGCGAAACTTGCCCAGTTGCGACAGCAGCACGTTGTATGGGGGTTTATTCTCAGGGTGAAGCTCGAACACTGCCCTCTCGAAGTACTGCACCACATACGAATTGCCGTCGAGAGGGGAGACCTCCAGGAACTCTCCGGTGAGCGGGTACCCAAACTGGGAGAGGCCGCCGTTGGTACGCCAGTAGTCAAGAAACCCGCCACTTAATGTCTTACCCGTCTCGCGGAAAATAACAGTGTCGCTTCGCTCCGAGGGTTGAGGGGCGGTGCCATCATCCGGCGCTCCGTTAGGGTACTTTTGTCTGTACTGGAAAACGCCTAGCAAAGAAAGTAGCACATCATTTGGTGGCGCATTTTCAGGGTGTAGCTCGAAGATAGCCCGCTCAAAGTACTGGACAGTGTAAACTTTGCCATCCAGGTCGCTCTTTTCCTGCATTGCATCTGAGATTGGAAAACCCTGGCGGGGCAATCCTCCGTGGGTCCTCCAGTAATCGAGGAACTTACCTGAAACTTTCTTGCCGGTCTCCGGGAAAAACTGCGATTCTTCTTGCGCGCCGAGGCGACTGGCGGCAACAATCACGGAGCCTGCCACTATGCACATGCAAAAGATAAGCACCAGCCGTGACGTGCGACCACGCCGCCCTCTGGCCGCGTCGGCAAGACTCCTCTGTGATTTATCTTGATCGATAAGTATTGGTTCTTGCATTCTCAAGTTTCGATTTTAGGCTTATTGCCAACTGGATTTAGTATTATGTTTAACTTACGCACCATGTTTCAGACGACCTGTTCAGGCGCTGTCTTGTTAGCTTCAGTCAGGGCTATGCATCAATTATACCCATAGATGGCTCAACTATGCCGGGAATAAGCAGAGTACCGGCCTGCTCCACTGCGCTTTTAATCTAGGTCGGCAACTAGAGTAACACATGAAAGGCTCTGCAAGTGTAGACTGAGCAAAGCCTTTCATGTGTTATATATTACGGATCGCGAACAGGGCATGATGCATCATGCCCCTACGACTGGCCCTTCCCTTTTTTCGCCCTCGTTGATTTCTTTAGGAAATCTAAGGAAGCTGCGAGATCATAAGCTGGTACTGAGCAAGAGACGCATAACGACTGTCGGCCATGTACGATTGGCTTACCCACATAAGGCCGAGGTAGTTGTTATCCTGGACAGAACCGAATATCCACTGCATCGTGGTCCTTGGATCTGCCCCTCCTGTTGTGTCATAGGCGTTGGGTGCGGAGTTCTCTCCGTAGATACGTCTACCATTCTGTTGCGCTAGATATGCCTGTATTTTGGCGGAGGACCATTCCCACCAGTTGGCGCTTTGGTCATTGCCTGACCCGTCTCCCATGCTAGAACACCAGTTGATCACGTTTTGCTCCCCGGAGGGCAGCATTGAGAAGATACGCTGCCAGTAGTTCCCTGTCCCGTACCACTGCAACGAAGGATCATACAAGTTGCGGCTTATGAGCTGGCTCACATTGCCCTGCCACATACCAGCGCCAGGAGTAACGGGAGCGACATAACCGGAGTAGTAGCGCCTTATCTCTCCCAGGAAGAAGTTGAACGTGCTCGTGAGGTTGTCTACGTACCAGTAGTAGAATTGTTCTGCTTCCCCATTCGGCGATTGATCTCCCGGCCGCCAACCCTGGACGGGACTCTGAGCTTGTGCCCGACTGTCGAATGCCCAGAATGAAAGGTTTTGTCCTGCGTTCGCGCGCTCTGGATAGAGTAGCTCCCCCATATAAGGGCCGACGCGAACAGCCCATAGACGACCATGGAAGTTGAGGGTGGAGAATACTCTCTGTATGTATCCCGCTACGTGTTGGCGTACCGTCTGGCTCCAGTAGACGTTCACTCCCCCATTTGGGAACCCTGCTTGATAGACGTTTCCGTACTGGTCTACCAGTGGGTCTATACTGTTCACCCAACCTGGTGAATACTGTATTCCCATGTCAAGCACCATCTGGGTGTCAGGACCTGTTGATACAAAAGCGTCTATCCTCTGCTGGAAAGCATTGGCTATACCTGAATCCCAACTGGAAGGTCCACTTGGCTGCAATACGTCCCACCCTAGCTGTACGAACCTCATCTTTACCCCGGCACTATATTGTGCCTGTAATAGAACTGTGTCTATTCGCTCGCCAAGGCCACCTTGCCCTACGAGTCCATAGCGATGACCAGCATACGGCGTGGAAGTGGGACTATTAGTCGGCGTAGATGTGTTGACGAGTGTATTCGTGGGAACAGGAGTATCAGTAGAGGTGTTTACAGGTGTATATGTGGAGGGAGGAACGGGAGTGTTAGTAGCTGCTTTAGCAGTGTTGGTGGCCGCTGCTGTGGCAGGCCGTGTAGCTGTAGGTGTGGGGGTGGGAGTCCTGCGACGTATGAGCGGCTCTGATGGCATAGCTGAATTTGCATCCGAGAGAGATGTATCAAACACAGGATAAGAAGCGTGAGCAATGCTCGAAAGTGGGAGCATTAGAACGACAAGGAGAAGCAGGGAAGCGAGTTTGATCAGACTGTTGGTGCGCATTTGTTTACCTTTCTGGCGGCGACGGCCTGTGTGATGGGTGATAGTGTGGCGAAGAGGGTCAAGTTGAAAGGGAACAAAAAACCCACGGTGCAATCACACCGCAGGCCATAACCCAGGTGCTGGTAACCGGACGATCTCGACCGGCTGCCGAGACTCCTGGCTTTGCGTCCCCACTTCGCAGTGGCTTTGCCTTTTTCAGACTCTTCGAGCTTGAAATGTTGTAAAGGCGCAGGTGCAAATTATTGACTTAATTTGCGATTGCCCTGCCCGATAACTATAAAGATGCGGCTAGCAGAGGTCAATAGCAAATAGGTCATATGAGCCTATTTTACGGCAGATTTACGTAAGGTTACGTAATATAGTTGGGATTAGGACCCAGAAGGCAAAGTCTTTTTGGGCAGATTTGAATAGCTGACCACGAGGGGCGTTCTCATATATCCTGAGGGGGAATCGATTACTAGCTACCCACTATTTTACGATAAACAGGTAGGAGAGCGGCGGCTGCCTGACGCCAGCTAAACATTGCAGCACGCGCGAGACCGGCTTCACTTAGCGAAGCGCGCAGTTCCTGGTTTGACAGCAGATCTCCGAGAGCTGCTGACCATGCCGAGGCGTCTATTGGAGGGATCAGCATGGATGCCTCACCGGCAACCTCCCTGAACACGGGAATATCCGAGCAGACAACAGGTGTGCCACATGACATAGCTTCAAGGACGGGTAACCCAAAGCCTTCCAACAAGGAGGGGGAGGCAAACAGAGTCGCCAGATTATAAAGTGAAGGCAGGTCAGCCTCCGGCACTTTGCCCAGGAAGCGTACTTTGCTGCTTATGCCTCGCGCGGCGGACATGACACCGTCAGGGAAACGCTCGTCAGATTCGCCTACGAATACAAGCTCAGCGTCCGGCGGGTTGAGGCGGCCAAACGCCTCCACGAGCAGTGCAAAGTTCTTGTGAGGTCTCCTCGCCCCAACCGCGAGCACAAACGGCTTATGAAGCGCATAGTTGTTACGCACCCTATCCAACACCTGTTGGTCCTCTATCACCCTGAAGGTGCTATCTGCGGCTTCAGGCGTCACCACTACTTTGCGCCTGGACACCTTGTAGAAAAGCCTCACGTCGTTTGCTGTGGCCTCCGAGGGAACCGCGATAGCAGAGGCGCGGCTCAACGATGCGCGCATAAGGAGCTTGTAGTAGAATCTGGCCCAGCGTTTAGGCATATAGC
>JBBRVL010000180.1:0-7721 GCA_038246925.1 Chloroflexia bacterium | reverse complement strand
GCAGCCGAAAAGCTCGGCTACAAAGTCGCTACTCCGGTCTTCGACGGCGCAAGTGAAGAGTCTATTCACTCCGAGCTTGAGCGGGCGGGATTGCCTCGTGACGGCAAAGTAGTGCTGTACGACGGGCGCACCGGCGAGCCGTTCGATAACCCAATTACGGTCGGTCAAATCTATATGCTCAAGCTGGCGCATCTTGTAGAGGACAAAATCCACGCAAGATCAACCGGACCCTATAGCCTCGTCACCCAGCAGCCGTTGGGCGGCAAGGCGCAATTCGGCGGGCAGCGCTTCGGCGAAATGGAAGTATGGGCGCTCGAAGCCTACGGTGCGGCCCACACCCTCCAAGAGATGCTCACCGTCAAATCCGACGACGTTATGGGCCGTGTGAAGACATATGAGGCCATCGTCAAGGGCGAGAACATCATGGAGGTCGGCGTGCCCGAGTCGTTCAAGGTCCTGGTGAAAGAGCTTCAAGCGTTGGGCCTGAACGTCGAAGTATTCACCGACGATGACCAGCAGGTCGTACTGGCCGATGACGCTACGGGCGACACCCTTTCCGAGCTGGAAGGAATCAACCTGAGCGGCTTCGAGGCCGATGAGAGAGAGCGGATTTAGTTAATTACGAATTACGAATTACGAATTACGAATTACGAATTACGAATTACGAATTAGAGAAGACAAACAATTCGTAATTCGTAATTCGTAATTCCGAACGGAGTGAGATAGTGCTAGAGGTAAATAATTTCAGCGCAATACGAATCAGTCTGGCTTCGCCGAAGATCATTCTTGAGTGGTCGAAGGGCGAAGTAACCAAGCCTGAGACGATCAACTACCGCACTCTCAAGCCTGAGCGCGATGGCCTCTTCTGCGAGCGTATCTTTGGCCCACAGAAGGACTGGGAGTGCTATTGCGGTAAGTACAAGAGGGTCCGATATAAGGGCACGATCTGCGACAAGTGCGGCGTCGAAGTGACTCGGTCTCGCGTGCGCCGTGAGCGCATGGGCCATATCAAGCTGGCGTCGCCGGTGTCGCATATCTGGTATGTGAAGGGTACGCCGTCCCGCCTGGGACTGCTGCTTGACATATCGCCTCGTAATCTTGAGCGAGTGCTCTACTTTGCGACGTACATTGTCACAGAGGTGAACGAGAACGAGCGGGAGCGTTATCTTGAGCTTGTTCAGGCCGAGTCGGAGCGTCGAATAAACGATGTGGTGGCACGCACTCAGGCCCGCATCACCGAGCTACAGTCCGGTCTTCAGGATGAGATTGCCGAGATACAAGCCAGCGACCGTGATAACCGCACCGAGCTTGATGCGAGCCTGAAGCTCGCCAAGAAGGAAGCAGGGACGCGACAGCGCGCTCTTGAGCGCCAACTGAAGAAGCAGATCGGCCAGAAGGCAACTGAGGACATTCTCCTTGAGGGCGTCGAGACGCCAATCGTTGCCGCGGGCGAGGAAATCACCGAGGCGGCCATCGCAGGCATCAAGGCGATTTCCGAGGAGCATCTCTTTGATGCGCAACAGGGCATACGCCGCTCCAGCCAGCACTCGCAGGATATTGTGGGTGCCAGCCGCGACCAGCGCTCCTATGTTGCCATCCAGGAGAGCGAGCAGATTCAGGCTCGCGCTAACAAAGAAATAGACGACCTGCGTAAGCAGGTGGAAGAGCAGATCGATCAGCTTGACGAGATACAGGCCGATCAGCTCATGTCAGAGCAGCAGTACCGTGAGATGTCCGACGCCTTCCCCGGCCTCTTCAAGGCGGGCATGGGCGCCGAGGCAGTGCTCGATATAGTCGCCCGCCAGGACCTCGTAGCGAAAGCCAACGAGCTTCGCCATGAGTTCCAGACGGTAGGCGGACAGCGTCGCAAGAAGGCCAGCAAGAGGATGCGCGTGGTAGACGCCTTCCGCAAATCAGGCAACGATCCTTCGTGGATGATGTTCACTGTACTGCCTGTAATACCGCCCGACCTGCGCCCGATGGTGCAACTTGACGGTGGCCGCTTCGCCACATCTGACCTCAATGACCTATACCGCCGCGTAATCAACCGCAACAACCGTCTGAAGAGGTTAATCGAACTCGGCGCGCCTGAGATCATCATTCGCAACGAGAAGCGTATGCTCCAGGAAGCTGTAGACGCGCTTATCGACAACGGGCGGCGTGGACGTGTCGTATCAGGTTCGGGCAAGCACCGCCTCAAATCGTTGAGCGATATGCTCAAGGGCAAGCAGGGACGATTCCGCCAGAACCTGCTCGGCAAGCGCGTAGACTACTCAGGTCGCTCGGTAATCGTAGTCGGCCCCGAGTTGAAGTTGCACCAGTGCGGCCTCCCCAAGAGGATGGCGCTGGAGCTGTTCAAGCCGTTCGTCATGCGCCGCCTCGTGTCGAAGGGTCTTGCCCACAACATCAAGAGCGCCAAGCGGTACGTCGAGCGCGTAAAGCCCGAGGTGTGGGACGTACTGGAAGAGGTCATCAAGGACTACCTGGTGCTCCTCAACCGCGCACCATCGCTTCACAGGCTCTCTATCCAGGCGTTCGAAGCAGTGCTTATCGAAGGCTCGGCTATCCAGCTACACCCGCTCGTCTGCACTGCATTCAATGCCGACTTCGACGGCGACCAGATGGCGGTCCACGTACCGCTGTCGATGGCTGCCCAAAAGGAAGCCCGCGAGCGTATGCTCTCTATCTACAACATGCTCTCTCCCGCCAACGGAGAGCCGATTGTATCGCCATCCCAGGACATCGTTCTCGGGTGCTACTACATGACGGTTCGCAGGCCGGGCGCGCAGGGAGAAGGTAAGATTTTCTCCTCGAAGGATGAGGCGATACTTGCCTACCAGAGCAACGCGGTCAATCTCCAGGCACCGATACATGTACGTGTGAAGAACAATCTGGACAAGGTTGAGACCAGGGACACCACAATCGGGCGGATTATCTTTAATGAAGTGATCGACCGCTATAACGAGGAAATCGAACCTGAAGAGCGCATCGCCTATCGCAACCAGGCGATGGACAAGGGTGCCCTCCGCGTGCTAATGAGCGAAGTGCATCGAAAGTTGGGTGCGCGACGCGCCGCCGAAATCGCGGATACCTTCAAGCGGCTCGGCTTCACCTATGCAACCAAGTCAGGTATGTCGATTGCGGTGGCAGACGTGCAAATACCCGAAAATAAAGCGGAGATGCTCGAGAAGGCGGACACCGAGGTCGAGAAAGTAGAGAAAAACTTCCAGCGTGGCCTCATCTCCGAACAGGAGCGGTACGAGGAAGTCATCCGCATCTGGAATGAGACAACCGATGCCCTCACCGACGAGCTGCCGAAGATCATGGACCCCTACGGCCTGGTCTATACACTCGCCAACTCTGGGGCGACCAAAGCCAAGTTCAAGCAGATTCGCCAGCTAGCGGGTATGCGTGGCCTGATGGCCGACCCCTCCGGTCGTATTATCGACTTGCCTATCCGATCTAACTTCCGCGAGGGCTTGACGGTGCTCGAATACTTCGTTTCGACACACGGTGGGCGTAAGGGACTTGCCGATACCGCCCTCCGAACAGCCGACGCGGGCTATCTTACTCGGCGCCTGGTGGACGTAGCGCAGGATGTGATCGTAACCGACCATGACTGTGGTACAACCGCCGATATGTGGGTGCCCTGGCCAAAGGGCAAGGACGTAGCCGATTCGATGGTCTCTCGCGTTGTGGGCCGCTTCACCCAACAGGCGATCACGCACCCTGTGACCGGCGAAATCATTCTCGGAATAGGTGAGGAGATCACCGAGGAGGTTATGCATACGGTCGCCGCGATGGTTGACGAGTGGCTCGCCCCTGTGCGCGAGCGTCTCGTGAAAGACGGCAAGAGCAAGGACGAGCAAGAGCGACTTGTCTCGGAGGAACGGACCAAGTTCCAGATCAGTGTCCGCTCTCCCCTGCTTTGTGAGCTAAAGTATGGCATCTGCCAGATGTGCTACGGGCGAGCCTTACACAACAACAAACTTGTTGACTTCGGTGAGGCGGTCGGTATCATCGCGGCACAGTCCATCGGTGAGCCGGGTACTCAGCTTACGCTGCGCACCTTCCACACCGGCGGCGTCGCCTCTACTGAAGACATCACACAGGGTCTACCTCGCGTCGAGGAGCTTTTCGAGGCTCGCGTGCCCAAGGGCCAGGCAATCCTCGCGGAGATCGAGGGCGTGGTCGAAATCCTGCGTGAAGAGGACGGCCGTAAGATAAAGCTCACTCACAGTGAAGTTTACGATGACGAATATCCGCTGCCCAAGAAGATTGAGCTTCTTGTAAGCGATGGCGACATGGTAGAAGAAGGCCAGCCAATCTTCCGCTCGGCGCTCAAGAAACAGCAAGACGATATCACAACCGCGCGAATGAGCGGTATAGTTGCCGTCGAAGGCACCAAGCGGCTAGTGATTCGCTCGGAAGAAAGGCAGCAAAGAGAGTACCCGATACCCCACAGCGCTCAGTTGGAAGTCACGGATGGTGACCGCGTTACCGCCGGGCAACCTCTCACCAAGGGGGCGCAAAGCCCGCAGGAAATCCTTCACATCCTGGGCCGGGAGGCGGTTCAGAGGTACCTCGTAGATGAGGTACAGCGCGTCTACCGCTCGCAGGGTGTAAACGTACATGACAAGCATATCGAGGTAATAGTCAGGCAGATGCTCCGCAAGGTACGTATCGACATGCCTGGCGACACCGAGATGCTGCCCGGCGAGATGATCGAGCGGTTCATGTTCGACGAAGTGTACGCGGAGACCAGGGCAAAGGGCGGCGATCCTGCAACCGCAACCCCTGTTCTACTTGGTATCACCAAGGCGTCTCTGTCAACCGACTCGTTCCTGTCGGCTGCTTCGTTCCAGGAGACGACACGCGTGCTGACCGAGGCCGCCATAAACGGTCAGGTCGATAAGCTGCGGGGCCTCAAGGAGAATGTCATCATCGGCAAGCTGATCCCGGCCGGCTCGGGGTCACGCTACGGGCCTGGCGCAGGAGACCTGCGTATGGTATCCCAGGGCCAGAACATCGACGATTACCTGGAGGGGAGCGATGCTCTCAGCGCCTACCAGGGGCTGAACATCGGCGACCTTATGGTTGACGGCGATAATAGCGCTTTCCTGAGCGAGCTTGGACTCTACAGAGGCAACGGCCCCTCCGCGCCCGTAGTGCCGGTCGAGATGGACCTTGCTGATCTAGGCGAAGGCGATTCCAGTGATGGTACTGTACTGGACTTCCTGAATGAGCATGGTATCAGCTTAGTGTCGGAAGATGATACTGACGCCCACAATAATGATAATATCGAGGGCAGCGCCTCGGAAGAAGACTAGAGTTATCTAGGACTTAGCGAGAGGAGGGCTGCTCTACAGTGAGCAGCCCTCCTATTATTTTGGGCTATCGGCGGGTGGTTCAATGATATCTTGCTTTACCACCCACCGGAAGAGAAGCGTGAAGAGGAAGACAAGCAAGACAAACGCCACACCGAGTACCGGCAGCCACATAAATTCGCTCGCCCCTCCAGGTGAAAATGGAATTGTGACGAGCCACACTAACACAAAGTCTAGCGCGAGTAGGACAGAATAAATAAGTACCGCCCAGCCGTTGAAAAGGGGCGGAAGCCACTCACGTTGGAGCCACCATCGTATCGCAATCACCTCGATGACAATAAGCGCAAGGAGCACCAGACAGGCGTACATCGTAGATACCTCGAATGTTAATATAGCACAACTCCAGTCGCAGCATGGTTCAGCCCTACGGAGGTGGACACCAGTCAGGGTGCTGTGCTACGATAATCGAATACACCCGACTGTAAAGTAGGGAGAGGAGCAACGGAAATGGGAGTCGAAGCGGAGCAGCAAGTAACTCAATTCAGCAAAGTAAGTTGCGGTGGGCTGACCGGGGCCGATGCGGGACGCTCGGTCCGTTTGAGCGGCTGGGTGCACCGGCGCAGAGACCAGGGCGCGCTAATCTTCATAGACTTGCGCGACCGAGATGGGCTGACACAGATTGTTTTCAACAGGGAAGATAATCCCGAAGCGCATCGAATTGCCGAAGAGGCAAGGTCAGAGTATGTCTTACAGATAGAGGGTGAGGTCCGGCATAGAGGCGCGGATCGTGTGAACCCAAATCTGCCGACAGGTGACATCGAGGTGGTAGCGGATCGCGTGTCTCTCCTGAATCGTTCCAAGCCCTTACCGTTCGAGATAGCGAGCAGCACAGAGCCTGACGAGAATCTGCGCCTCAAGTACCGCTACCTCGACATCAGACGCCCCCGCATGCAACAGAATCTGGTGCTACGCCACCGCGCTATCAAGTTCATCAGGGACTACCTTGATGCGCGTGGCTTCATCGAGATTGAGACGCCTCTTCTCATAAAGAGCACACCTGAGGGCGCACGCGACTACCTAGTGCCAAGCCGTGTGCATCCTGGCGAGTTTTACGCGCTCCCACAATCTCCCCAGCAGCTCAAACAGCTACTAATGGTGGCGGGCATCGGGCGTTACTTCCAGATAGCGAGATGCTTCCGCGACGAGGACCTGCGCGCCGACCGGCAGCCCGAGTTCACGCAGCTAGATATAGAGATGAGCTTCATCGAGCGCGAGGACGTGCTCCAATTGATCGAGGGGCTTTTCGTCGAGATGATCGAGACCGTATCAGACAAGCACGTCATGACGTTTCCCTTCCCACGGCTCACTTATGCAGAGTCGATGGCGCGGTACGGCAACGACAAACCCGACATCAGGTTCGGCATGGAGCTTGCCGACCTGAGCGAAGCAGTACGGGGAAGCGAGTTCGCAGTCTTTTCGGGCGCACTCGCCAGCAGCGGCATGGTCGCGGGCATCAAGGTGCCTGGCGCAGGCGGTTACGCAAGGCGGGAGCTTGACGAGCTTACGGAGACGGCCAAGCGGTATGGAGCTAAGGGGCTGGTCTGGATGGCTGTGGAGGGGCGGAACGCAGGTGAAGATAGCCCACAGTGGCAAGTGCGCTCTCCTGCCGCCAAGTTCCTCCGAGCCGGAGAACTAGACCAGATTGTATCTCTTCTGGAGGCAGGAGAAGGTGATCTTCTTCTCCTGGTCGCGGACAAGACAGAGACTGTCCGTTCGGTGCTTGGGCGCTTGCGAACGGACATGGGCAAGCGCCTGGGCCTGCTGGACGACTCGGTGCTGGCGATGGCCTGGGTGATCGACCCGCCTTTACTCGAATGGAGCGACGAAGAGAACAGGTGGGACGCAGTACACCATCCCTTCACTGCGCCGATGCCTGAAGATATGGCTATGCTGCACACCGACCCGGGCAATGTGCGCGCGGCTGCTTATGATGTCGTGTGCAACGGCTTCGAGCTTTCGACTGGCTCGATACGCATCCACGACCGCGATATGCAGGCGGAGATCTTCAAGCTGATGGGATATAGCGAGGAAGAGACCAACAGTCGGTTCGGGCATTTACTGTCGGCATTCGAGTTCGGCGCACCGCCGCACGGAGGCATCGCGCCAGGCATAGACCGGCTGGTGATGCTAATGGCCGGTGAGGAGAATATACGCGAAGTAATCGCCTTCCCAAAAACCGCGCAGGCCCGCGACCTGATGATGGACGCGCCCTCGCCTGTTCCCGACAAGGCACTCAAGGAGCTACACATCAAACTCGACGAATAAGAAGTGTTTTCAAAACGGGCAAAAGGGACGTAGGGGCGGACCCGTGTGTCCGCCCTTGCCTGGGATGCG
>JBBRVL010000179.1:0-7737 GCA_038246925.1 Chloroflexia bacterium | reverse complement strand
GCTCACCCCTACATTATGCGCCTGGTAGGAATCGCTCCCGAGAACGTCCACAAGATACAGCACCAGGTAAGCTGTGGTGACCGCAGAAACATGCCAGGGGCCGTCCGCATATCGTTCGGCTTCTACAACTCCCGCGAAGACGTAGATGCCGTCGTGAGCGCCCTGTGGGACATCCAGAGCGGCAAATACAGGGGTGATTACGTCCAAAACATCCGCACCGGCGAGTATAAACCGACCGTGACTAATACCTCCCCTGAAGGCTGGTTCGAGATATAGTGGTCAGTGGTCAGTGGTCAGTGGTCAGTGGTCAGTGGTCAGTGGTCGGTGGTCAGTGGTCAGTGGTCAGTGGTCAGTGGTCGGTGGTCGGTGGTCGGTGGTCGGTGGTCGGTAGCACGCCAATGCTGACCATTAAGATGACCATTAAGAGAACCCATGTCCCCTTGTCATTCTGAGCGTAGCGAAGAATCTCGTTCCTCGCGTATCAGGCCATAAGTACACAATCCTCCCTGCTGCATATGGTGGTTATCTTGGCCTAAACCCTGCTTACAAACGTTAATAGTAACAGGAGCAAGCTCGTCTTGCGCCCGCTGCGTGATATACTATAAAGAAAGCAACAGAAAGCAGGGTCACACGATGAACACATATATTTCCTCTAAGAACCGCCTCTCGACGTGTCTGGCACTAACGCTTATGCTTGTGCCGTTCCTCCTCAGCTCGTGCAGCCTGAGTAGTGTTCCACCCGCAGCCACTACGCCCACAGTGGGTACGTCTTCCCAGCAAGTCGGCAGCACTTCCAGCCCAGGGCAAACAAACAACTCAAGCCCCGCTCCAGCTCAGCAGGGCACCGGGTGGCAGATACCCGCCGAGCAGCAGGCGGTCGTCCAGGTAGTTGAAAGGATCAGTCCGGCGGTCGTTACTGTTGTCAACAGACTCGAAAACAACCAGGGCTTCAGTGGTGAAGCGCGCGGCTCAGGCGTCATCATCGACCGGGACGGCCGCATCATCACGAACAACCACGTGGTCGAAGGCGCGAGCCAGGGTGGCCTCGAAGTTATCTTTTCCAATGGCGATACTGCTCCAGCCGAGTTGGTGGGCGCTGACGTTATCAGCGATCTCGCGGTGCTTAAGGTAGACCGTTCGGTCCCAGCTTTTGCCGAGCTTGGCGATTCGACTAAAATCAAGGTCGGTGAAACAGTGATAGCCATAGGCTCTGCGCTAGGTTCCTTCGAGAATACTGTTACCGTGGGTGTTGTCAGCGGCCTCAACCGAGTCCTCCAGGACGTAAATGTCAACATGGAGAACATGATCCAGACGGACGCCGCCATCAACCACGGCAACTCGGGTGGTCCGCTGCTCAACCTCTCCGGCCAGGTTATAGGCATAAATACCGCCGTCGTACGGGGTGGTACAGGCGTTGGAAGCGACGTAGCTGAAGGCCTCGGTTTTGCCATACCTGTGAATACTGCCAAAACGGTGACCAGCCAGTTAATAGAGAACGGCCAGGTGCGCCGTCCCTTCCTCGGTGTAGCTTCGAGACCCGTGACCCGCATGATCGCCTCTTATTACGACCTGAAAGATCAGAATGGCAATCTGCTTGAGTCGGGTGTCCTTGTGGAAGAAGTAGTAGCAGGGAGCGCGGCTGAGAAGATCGGTGTGCGTGTAGGCGATGTCATAACCAAAATCAACGACTCCCAGCTTAGCGAAGACCACCCGCTCATCAACGTGTTGACTAACTTCCAACCAGGCGATAAGGTCAAGTTGACAGTCATCCGCAACGGCAAGCTTCTAACCTTCGACGTCACCCTGGGTACAAGACAACAGTAAATAATTTACCAAGTATGTGAGCCTAATTCAAAATTCATAACTCAAAATTCATAATTCAAGAAGGGGGGTGATATCGATGTCAGGGACACAAACACGTGAGGCTGTACGCCTTACCAGCCTGGCTTTCTGTGCCGGTTGAGCTTCCAAGATGGGTCCTGGCGACCTGGCGCAAGTCTTGCGCCACCTGGAGTCTCACTCGCACCCCAACTTAATAATCGGCCTCAACCCTGGGGATGATGCCGCTGTCTACCTCATCAACGAGAGGCAGGCGCTTGTCCAGACCGTCGATTTCTTCCCGCCTATAGTGGACGACCCCTACAGCTTCGGGGCCATTGCCGCCGCCAACTCCATGAGCGACATCTACGCGATGGGCGGTGAGGTTTCGTTCGCCCTGAACATAGTCGCTTTCCCCGACGATCTCGACTACTCCATACTGGCTGCCATCCTCCAGGGTGGCGCAGATAAGGTACGTGAGGCAGGTGGCGTAGTCGCGGGCGGTCACACGGTAATCGACAAGGAGCCGAAGTATGGTCTCTGCGTCACCGGCATCGCCGACCCCGCGCAGATCATGTCAAAGGGCGGAGCAAAACCAGGCGACCGCTTACTTCTAACCAAGCCACTAGGCACCGGAGTAATCGCCACCGCTGCCCGCAACGACCGTGCCGCCCCAGCCCACCTCCAGGGCGCGGTCGATTCGATGCTGCGTCTCAACGGTCCTGCCGCTCGCGTCTTCAGGTGGGGTGGAGTGCGCGCTTGCACCGATGTTACAGGCTTCGGTCTACTCGGCCATGCTTCGGAGATGGCACAGGCAGGGGATGTTCTCTTCCGCATTGAGGCCTCATCAGTCCCTCTCCTTGAAGGCGCGATGGAGTGCGTCAAAGACAAGCAGGTCCCCGGCGGTCTGAATCGGAACCGCGACTACCTCCTGGCCTTCGGTGAAGACGGCAGCGCCCGCGTTCAGATCGAAAAGAGCGTCCGCGCAGACCTCACCACCCTCCTGTTCGACCCACAGACCTCAGGCGGCCTCCTCGCTGCCGTCCCCTCCGACCGTATAGTAGCAGTCCGCGCTGCCCTCGAAGACCAGGATGTCCACTCCTGGGAGATAGGCGAAGTCCAGGCAGGCCACGGTATCCTCGTAGCCTGACACTCGATGAGTGGTCGGTGGTCTGTGGTCACTGCCTACTGCCTACTGCTATTCCACACCACTTGCATCCCTAGTACCACTCATTCGTTAAGCTAGACATAACATACTATTGACTAGCGCATCCACGCGTGCTATGATAAGTGCGAGTATCTGAAAAGCTCAGTTACCTGAATAATCGCTATCTAATCTCTGGAGGGCACAGCTTGCAAGATAGACCTGCCTCTATATTTAGCGCAGCCGGTAGGTGGCTGTTGATCGGCATGTTATCGGTTATGCTTGCCGTTGGGCCAGTTATGGCTACGGCGTACGCTGACACCAGTTACCGGGTGCAGGAGGGGGACAGTCTCAGCAGCATTGCTGTACGCTACGGCGTAACCGTCGATGCTATAGTGGCGGCCAACAATCTCCCCTCGCGGTCCACTATTTATGTCGGCCAGCTTCTAACAATACCCACGCCCGGCTCCAATCCTGCGCCTCCCGCGCGTAATCCCTCGGGCCAGACTACATACACCGTCCAATTTGGCGATACCCTGAGCGAGATAGCCTTACAGTTCGGCACCACCACCGAGGCGCTTGCCCGTGCCAATGGCCTATCCAACGACACGATCTATGCGGGCCAGGTGTTAGTGATTGTGCCTGCGGGCAGCCAGGCACCCTCTCCCAATCCACCGGCCAGCCCGCCGCAGGCCAATCCCGGCACTTATGTAGTGCAATCGGGCGATAACATTATCATCCTTGCCGCTCGCTTTGGCGTGACCCCGGAGAGCCTTGCAGCTGCCAACGGCATTTCGCCCACCGGCTTCCTGTACATAGGCCAGGTGCTCACAATACCGGGTCGCAACCAGCAGCCTGCTCCAACTGCCATCAAGCCACCTGCGCCTACTAATACACCTGTACCACAGCCTGCGGCTCCTGCATCAACAACGCCCGTTGAGTACACCGTCCAGAATGGTGACAACCTCTCCACCATAGCGGTGAAGTTCAATACTACCGTGGAGGCTCTGCAAGACCTCAATAATCTGCCCGACGGCAACTTTCTCCGTGTCGGCCAGGTGCTTATCATCACCAAAGGAAGTACCCAGAATAGTAACCCGCCCGGTGCTTCCCAACCAGCCTCCGTGCCGCTAGGTAAATTTGGTCCAAAGTGGGTTGACATAGCACTTGACACGCAGACTATGGTCGCTTACGAAGGCCAGACGCCTGTCTATACCTCCAAAGTCAGTACCGGCAACCCGCGCCGCCCCACGGTCGAGGGGACCTTCCGCGTGTATGCCAAGTACCGCACGCAGAACATGCAGGGTGGCACGGGCGCGGAATATTACTACCTGCCTAATGTTCCCTATGTGATGTACTTCTACTCGGCCTATGCCGTGCACGGCGCTACCTGGCATAACAACTTCGGCCAGCCGGTGTCACAGGGCGGCGTCAACCTCCCCGAGGAGGCAGCCCGATGGATGTTCGAGTGGGCCCCCATAGGAACAATGGTAGTTTCTCGCAGGTAAATAAGCTCAGAACTCTGTTTGTGAAGCGGTCAAGCTGATAACCTGACCGCTTTTCCGTGTCCCAGCATAGTATCGAGTATTGTATAATTAACCATATGATATATTCTGGAACTCATATCAAAGAGATAACAGGCATGAAGTGCAAGATAAAACTATCCCTTGTCATTCTGAACGCAGTGAAGCATCACTATGGATAATGAGTCCGCTTCCTTGACAGCCACATATTTGATATGACTTCCAATAGATAACGAAAAGGAACAAACATACCATGATAAGCCAACAATCTACACAACTAACATCAACCTCAATTCACCCCGCTACCGATCTCGGCCTGGTGGCGCTTACCGTATCCGATCTGGCGCGCTCGCTGACCTTTTACCAGGACGTATTAGGCTTTGAACTGCTCCAGAAGGACACCGAACAGGCTGTCCTCGGCGCCGCCGGAACACCCCTGATCCTGCTTCATGAGCTACCGAATGCTCTGCCCGCGCCTACTAACGTGACTGGGCTTACGGGACTTTACCACTTCGCCATTCTAGTTCCGACGCGCGCCGACCTCGCCAGGTCGCTACTGCACATGGTAGAGAGCGGCTACCCTCTGGGCGGCGCTTCGGACCACCTCGTCAGCGAGGCGCTCTACCTCTCCGATCCTGATAACAACGGCATCGAGATATACCGCGACCGCCCTCGTGACGAGTGGCCGCGCAGTAACGGTCAGCTACAGATGGCCTCTGATCCTCTAGACCTGCGCGCACTTGTGGCCGAGGCTAAAGCTGACGCTCGACCCTGGAATGGCCTGGCCGCGGGTACTCGCTTAGGTCACATGCATCTGCAGGTCGCGGACATCCCGCAGGCGCGCGACTTCTATCATGGTGTGCTCGGCTTCGATATCATCTTCGATTGGGAGCATATGGGCGCACTCTTCGTAAGTGCGGGCGGCTACCACCACCATCTCGGAATGAATACATGGCACAGTCGCGGTGGCAGCCCACCACCTGAGGGTAGCGCTGGGCTGCGCTATTTCACAATTCACCTGCCCGATGCCGAGGCGCTTGCTGAGGTTCTGGCTCGTCTCGATGCGGCAGGTATACCACACCTGGAAGATCGTGGTGGTGTGGTCGTTGAAGACCCCTGGCGCAACACTATCTTCCTGGCGATAGGAGCGGCAATGCCCACTGAGGTAGCAGTCCGCTCCGGTCTTTCACCCAATTAGGATAAAGCACTCGAATATCGAACAATAAAAAGGTCGCCACGTATTCAGTGGCGACCTTTTTATTGCTAATGAACTTGCCCTTGTGATCAGGTTACGTAGCCCTGTTAGTAACCGCTTTATAAGCCCTCTCAAAGTACTTCGACGCCTGTTCGTGCTGACCGCGAGAAGCCAACACTTGTGCGTATCTCTGGTAGATGTCACTTGAGACGTCAGTTGCCTGGTTCGACTCGATTATCTGAAGCGCTTCATCAAACAGACTATCGGTCTTCTTGACATCACCCGTCTGTGAAGCGATTTCCCCGCTAAGTACCAGCGCCTGAGCGAGTGCCTGGTGCGCGCTTGTGGCCGAGTGTGATTGTGACTGCATATAACCGCTCACCTCTTCGGCTACTCTGCCTCCTGCCCTGCTCTTCTCCTGGCCGGACTGAGCGTATGAAGCATTACGGCTTATCTCAACCGCTTGTGTCGCCGTTCCTAGAGCCTTATCGAAATCGTCACGCTTCATGTAGAGGCGGGCCATACTGGTCAGCACCATTGCGCGGTCTACATCACTCTTCTGCTTTTCTGCCACCTGCAAGCTGCGTGAAAGGCGTTTCTCGGCCTGCTCCAGGTCGCCGGTTTCTACAAGTATGTCGCCGTACTTGCTCTCCAGACGGGCAGCCTCTCCCATGTTGGCCTGGGCCTCGAATATATTGAGCGCCCTTGAGGCGTACTGCCGGGCCAGGTCAAAATCCTCGCGCTCGGCATAGCTGGTCGCCACATCCTGAAAGATAGCTACTTGCTGCTCCATTCCGTTCACGTCGTCAAGCAGGGGGAGCGCATTCTCATAAGCTTCAAGTGCACGTTTGTTGTCATGCAGTGCGCTGTAGTCAGCCGCGATGTTGCGGTATACCTCTAGCTTGAAGTTCGGGTCGCGCACCGTACCGGAGGTAATCGCTTCAAGGCAGATGCGGTGTTGCTCCAGCGCGGCAAGAGGTTGGTTTGCGTGATATAGAGCCAGACCTGCGATGTTGCGCATTCGCCCCAGCCCATCGCGGTCTCCAAGCCTTATACAGACCTGAATACCCTTCTGCACAAAGTTGATCGCTTCCTCGCTCGCACCTATGCCGGTGGCAGCCCTCGCAGCCAGGGAATAGATCCTCTGCAGTTGGCTGTCCTCGATACGCAGGTCGCCCGCGGCCCCTTCTTCGGGCAGCATGGTACGCAATAGCGTCAACGCTTCTCTTGGACGCCCGGTGGCGATGAGCAAGTTGGCCTGCACGATCCGGTATTCGACTTGCGTGGCGTCTAATATACGCCCTCCGGCACCCGCTTTAGCGTTTCTTCGCCTGCGTACTCTACGGGGCAGCGCCTCCGGGTCGAACGGCACGAAGCCCGGGGCATCCGGGTCAAGCAGCGTGCCCGCAGGCACATCGAGGCGGGCTGCCATGCGTTGGAGCGCCTCCAGCGACGGCCTCGTCTTTCCCTGCTCAATGGCCGATATATAGCTCTTTGAATAATCGTTGCCCGCCAGGTCTTGCTGAGTTAGGCCCCTACGGGTACGAAGCTGGCGTACACGTTGCCCAAGTACGCGAGGTGAGATAGATGTCAAGATTGGTTACCCCCAATTCGGGAAGATTCGGTGTTCTGATTTGCTGTGGTCTGTGCTCGCGCCGGTAGATGGTCGGCGTTAGGTTTTGGGCTGAAGTAAATGGATTTGACGTGCTGTTTATCCTTGCGCTACACTCGTCTCACTCAGCTACAGATAAGACCATTATCAAATTATAGCACAACCGGCAGTACATTTCACGCTACAATTGACAATTTTCACATAAAGAAAAGAGTGCATCCTTGAGGATGCACTCCATCTACTTATAACCAATTGATACGAGCTAAAGCTGCACCGTTAGTCTTTAGGTATGTTCTTCAGTGCGGTAAACGCGAGCCTGGGGCTGAAGTCCTTGTTGATTACAGACCACGGCACCTTCTCGTCGTCATCGGGTAGACCAAGCGTCGAGAAGTTGAGGTTCCACACACACATCACGCCCATCCAAGGGTAGTCATTCTTCCCCTTC
>JBBRVL010000178.1:0-7779 GCA_038246925.1 Chloroflexia bacterium | reverse complement strand
CTCACCCCCTCCAAGTGTTCCGCCAAATTCGCACACGTATAATTGGCTGGGGTACTGATCAGATATTCGATGTATTGACGTTTCGTTATCATGCTCGTACCTTATCATAGCTTCCTGACTTGGTTCAAGCGAAAGTCCTAACTATGTTACTATTTTTCGTATCTCTCATCCCCATCGGTAGGCTGTTGATACTTAATGGCTATGTGATGATGGATGAAGATCAACTGCTAACACGCTGACGATTCTCGTAAGGAGAGCTTATAATCGATGAACTCTTCATCTCAGGAGAAAGCGATTAATTTATCAGGTCCAAGATCCAATACGTTGACAGAACGGACGCAGCAGATAGGCCGGCGCATACGAACGCTGCGCCGAGAGCGAGGTCTTACCCAGGAGGCATTGGGGGGATCCGACTTTACCAAAGGTTATATAAGTGCCCTTGAGCGTGGAGCAGTGCGTCCATCGCTCAAGGCACTTGATTTCCTTGCCCGCCGTCTCGATGTGTCGTTCTCCGACTTGCTCGCTGCAGAACAGCAGACCGAAAGAAACGTCGAAATTGCGGCTCTAGAGGAGAAGCTTCACTATCAGTTAAACGACGCGCGCATGCTCATCCGCACTGATCAAGTAGATGAAGCCTTTCAACTGCTCCAAGAAACTGAACAGAGCGTCACCACCTACAAAGAGGATCTGTCGCCGCAGGTGCTTTACCGCATCCCCTTCCTCCGAGGCCTCGCGTACCTGCATTTATCTGAACCTGTTCCGGCGCAGCCGCATCTCGAGGAGGCTCTGAACCTGGCCGAGGCCGACCCGGAAGCTGTATGTGCAGTGCGCAATCTGTTAGGGGTTGCATATTACGAGCTTGAGCAGCCTCAACTGGCCCTGGTGCAGCACCTTCAGTGCTTGAATGCTGTCGAAACCGGTTTGGTGAGGGATCTCAACCTTCGACTGGGTGTATACCGCAATCTTGGAAATGACTATTGGGCGCTCAACCAACCGTCGCAGGCTGTTGGCATCTATGAGAAAGCGCTCACCCTGCTCGAGGACCTCAATGACTTGCAGCGCCAGGCAGGTGCTTACTGGGGGCTTGCGATGGCTTATAAGGCCGCCAATGAGCGAGCAAAGGCCAAGCTTTATGGAATGCGGGCCCTTGCCATTTACGAGGCTGCCGACGACCGAGCCACCGCGGCTACCATCCGCATGAACCTGGCTGAGCTCATGATTATTGAAGGCCGGTACAAAGAGGCTGAGGATCTGCTGGCGGGAGCGCAGGAGTTTCTAGTAGGTACGGGTGATCAAGTCCTGCTTAGCAATCTATACTATGATTATGCCGACCTTGCTCGCCGCAGAGGGGACCTGCAAAGAGCAAGAGAGATTATAGACCAAAGCCTCAAGCTTATCGAAGCAGCCGTTCGACAGTTAAACAATGGAAGCCTAAATGAGGCTGCAACGCCGGAGATGCCAGGTGAGCCCGAGCAGGTACTTCAGCACATACGTGAAAATAAAAGCAGTGGAAAGCCCTGGGCTCAGACCATGCGCACGTACGCTGAGGCTCTTCATATCAATGCCCTTATAGAGGAAGACAGCCGTGAATTTGACGCTGCCGATGAACTGTTTATCCGAGCTCTGGCCTGGGCGGAGCGCACCGGCTTTGAGGAGATGATTCATACTCTGAACTTCAGTTATGGAGGGGCTCTTGAGAGACGTGGTGCGTACGAACAAGCAGTCAAGTATTTACGGGCTGCGGCTCAGGCCAAGGTGCGTACTAGCCCCAGGAGGCTCGGTAACTGATTGGCTGATGCTCCTGTGGTCACTGATCAAGTGACTAATGCTAGCCAAGCACTGCTTGCGACTCATCGCATCATATAGTAGTAGCCAAATGAGAAGTTAATAAAATAGTGCGGCCTATATAGGGGCCGCACCATGGATACTACGTCCCGATCTACCGAAATCTATCGATTGATTGGAGTAGGCGTAGGCGTGGGAGGGCAGTCGAGGTCCGGGGGTGGGCCTTGACCGTCACATGCTGCATATGCCTGTGGTATTCCGCTGGTTCCGTCCGAGGATAGTATGGCATTACCACTCAAGGCCGCCAGGGCCATAGCGAGCAACAGGCCGCCCGTAGCTAGCTTCTTCAGGGTCAGGGTTGATAGTTTCACTTTTGACTCCTTTCATCTTCGGTTCCCACTCTGGAATGAACTCTGTTCTGAAAGGAAAGTCTTACCCGTCGTACAGCTATGATGACCGACCACTGATGCCTTTAATCGCTTAATGCGGAGCGCCGTCTGCAAGAGTGTGTGACGCCTATGAGAAAGGTCAGAGGATCGGTCTACCGGTGCTTTTCTGTCTGCCACTTGGTCATACAGTCGACAGGTATGCATCCAATCTCTTTAAGCTTAGTGTTCGAACATTAATATCCTGGGGTAATTTTGCGCAGAAAAATAGCTCAACCGGAAGCACTACCAAGCTCTGTCCCATGCTATTAGATAAGATTGATGCAACACAGGTACACCGCGAAACCTACATCGCGGTGATAAATGGCATGCTGCGCAAGCGGGGAGATAAGCAAACTTTGGCCGACAAGGCAGGTATGAAGGCTGAGCATCTTAGCAACATGCTCAATCCTGGGCTGACTGCCGATTCCTATATAAGAACACCAGGCCCAAAACTGGCTGAGCGGATCGTTGCACTATTGCCCGTTGACCTAGAAGTGCGGCAGAGCTTGAGAGAGCACTTATATTTCGCTTGGGCAGGGGAGCGGGAAACCCTAACCTCTTACTCTAGGCAGCGAATGCTCTCCTATTACGCAATAAGGGATATTGTCGGTGATCTCGGGCGTGCCCACGTAGAAGCCACTCATACAGCTGATCCTCGACTGGCAAAGCACAACTACCGAGTGATAAGTCATGCCTGCAAACTGATCCTCGAGAGGATCGACCCTGACCCTGAACGAGTGGGCAGTGCTGACCCCGATTTCGATGCTAACCCTCTGGAGTTTGTGCAGGTCTGCTTGTTCTTACACGACGTTCAATGCGTCCTCAACCGAGCGGATGATGCGCTCTTTCATGCCAAAGTCGCAGCCCAAATTATGGAAGCGTGCGATAGAGATAAGTTCAGTACTCGGATAGACTACTTCGATCACCTCAAGGTTAACACTCTCGTGGCCGAGAGCCTTGCTTACCGCAACCTCAAACTCCTGAAGCAAGCTGATGAAGCTAGCCGCAAGGCTGAGGAGCTCATCCAGGAATTAGGGAGCACCAGCGCAGAGTTCTGGCTACCACACGTGTACATGCACCGTCTGAAGGCAGTTATTCAAAGATCCCGCTTCACGTTGGGGGACGTTGACGGGTTGCTGATGCAGATAGATAAGGCGTATGGGAGGAGACCATATGATTTCCAGCCACGTTGGCAGGAACAGTTAGCAGAAGCTCGGGCACGTGGCTATCTTCAATATGGAATACGATGCGGCACAGGTCACAGCATCAAGACAGCCGCCCGGATATTGCAGAAGACCGCCGAAAGCATAGAGAGAAATGAGACTCCACAGTTGGGAGCCGTCCTCAGGTCGCGCATTGCCAGGACCTATGCGGAGACGTTATGGCATCAAAAGGAATTTGAAGGATGGAAATTGTACATCCAGCTATCGCTCTCCATCGCCTTGAACGCAGGTCTAGACCATCAGCTAGCAGAAGCCAATCAGGAGTATGGCTCTGCTATTCTGCCGATCATCATAGAACTAGAGGGTACAAGTAAATCGAAGGCACTGAACAAGTAGTAGAGGCCGTGCGCCTTATTTGCATACGTGAGGCACTTTGCTAAGAAGGCGCACGGAGGGTGGAATTTCAATGCTTGACTAGCCGCAAAGACCAACCTCAACCGGCAAGCCGAAACAGATCGAGTGCGGCACGGCCAAACAACTCATTAATATCCGAATGACAGAACATGTCGTTCTTCTTTTTGCCTGAAGAGAGTTGAAATCATTGACATTTATGTTTAATAATAATATACTGACGCGGTTGCATACTAACAGATATACGATTACTAATGGCCTATCCCTTAGTCGGCACTGGATCCAACGGACTCATTAGTTCATCTCTGTATTCGCTTACTCATACGCTGCCGGCATTTCACGATCTCTAGTTCCACACGCATAATGAGGGCTGGTTCGTCGTAGCATCTGCTCCGACCGGCTACTCTATAGACTATCTATTACCTTTCTGACGGAGTTGCTCCCTCGGAGTGGCGGAGCATTTCACGAACCACAGGAGCAGGACGGTTTATGCAAAATCAAGATGAGGCTTCTTACACATCGTACACAGGAAATCGCTGGTACGTTATACAATGTAATCCACTGAAAGAGCTGCACGCAGCAGCCGCTCTGAGAGAATACCTACAGATGGACGTTTTCCTACCGCAAGTTCGGAGGCGTATTCGTGGGACTATCCAATCGGCTCCCATTTTCCCCGGCTATCTATTTGCCTCCGTCAACCTGGGGGAGGTGAAGCTGAGCAGCATCAACTCTACCCCGGGTGTGGCGCGGCTTCTCGGTATCGGAGGCGGCCCTCAGCCTCTGCCCGAACAAACTGTGCAGGCTCTTCGTGACCGAGTGGATGCCCTGAACGCACAGGGAGGGCAACCTGCTCACGACTTCCACCCCGGCGATCAGGTGCGGCTCACGAGCGGCCCTCTGCGGGGCCTGGAAGCTGTCTTCCTCGGACCGATGACCCCGAGCGCGAGGGTAAAGGTGCTGCTTGACTTCCTGGGAAGAGCCAACGAAGTACAGGTAGACGTTGATACTCTTGAGAAGGCGCACAATAGTGCGAACAACACTGTAGTTACCACAGGCAACGATCTACGGTCGGGGCGGCGCACCAGAGGCAAAGGCCGAAGAATTAATGGCCCTAGAGATATATAATATCTAACAACCTTCTACTTTCGGAACCTGATCCCCGAGATCGATACCTATAGCCCACTCATAATGCTCAGCTGATCAGGGGAGCCAAGGTCACCACTGAAGGACGCAAACCGTATGGAACTACTACAATACTGGAAAGTCATAAGGAAGAGCCTCTGGATCATCTTCTTGATCGTAGCGCTCGGAGTAGGCGCTACCGGCCTCCTTACCCTGAACCAGCCCCGCCAGTATGAGAGCAGCGCGACACTTCTGCTCAACCCATCGATGCCCGGGGCGCTTGTGCCTTACTACCAGGCCCAACTTGCGACCAACCTGGCCGATAGCTACACGCAGCTGATGCGCACCCGTTCGTTCGCTGACGCGGTCGTGAAAGAGCTTCCCTTCCCTATGTCAGCTGATGATGTCGGCAGGTCTCTCGTTACCACCCGCCTCAGACCCAATACCCTTTTCTACGATATAGCTGTACGCACGACTGACCCAGGGCGGTCCCAGCAGCTGGCTGACACGGTGCTCAAGGCGTTCCTCGAGTCGACGGTGGTGCAACAGCAGGGAAATTCCAATCCGGCGGGCGACGCAGCCAAAATCCAGATGCGCGATCGTCTTAATACGAAGCTGGAGTACCTGAGCGACCAGATTACGAGCTACCAGGGCAAGATAGACGCTCTGGAGGCGCAGGCGCCTTCCAAGGAGCGAGACGACCAGCTGTTGCAGCTCCGAAGCCAGCTCGTAAGCTTGCAGCAGACCGAGACCGACACGATGGTCGGCCTTGCTCAGATAGGCGATCCGAGTGCAGAACCCGAAACCGCGCTGGTAATAGACCAGCCGCTTCCCGGCAAGCCGGTATCGAGCAGGATGCTCACGAACCTGGCGCTGGCATTCGCCGTATCGCTGCTCATGAGTGTGGGTGTAGCTTTCCTCAGGGATTACCTCGACTACACCATACACTCTCCGGAGCACCTCCAGGAGGTGCTCGGCCTCACCCCGATAGCAGCCCTGGGAGTGGTGGGTGAAATCGGTGGGCGTACGGCATACGGCATGCGGAGAAAGGTGAAGGGAGAGCCGGGAGAGGAGGCCGGGAACTTACTGCTCGGTCACAAGCTGGTAACGCTTGACCGCCCGAAATCCCCCGAGTCGGAGAGCTTCCGTGGGCTGCGCACAAACATCCAGTTCTCCGGTATGGACAAGCCGATCCGCACGCTGGCGGTCACCAGCTCCCAACCGGGCGAAGGCAAGAGTTTTACGGCCTCCAACCTTGCCGTGGTTATGGCTCAAGCGGGCAACCGGGTGATCCTGGTAGACGCTGACCTGCGCAAGCCGAGCCTGCATAGGCTATTCGAGCTACCGAACAAAGAGGGCTTCACCAACCTGATGATGAGCCCCACGATGCAGGTAGAGGAGGTCGCGCAGCCTGTGCCCAGGGTGCATAACCTGGCTGTGCTCACCAGCGGCCCGATACCGCCGAACCCGTCCGAACTCCTCAACTCGCAACGTGCGATAGCCGTTATGGAGCAGCTTGCCCAACAGGCCGATATAGTTATTTACGATTCCCCACCCGGGGCCGTAGTAACCGACCCTATCATCCTTGGTACCCGCGTGGACGCCGTGATCCTGGTGATAAACGCGGGGAACACTCGCAGAGATATGGTCGGCCGGGTGCGCAAGAGCCTGCAAAACGTAGGTGTCACCAATATATTGCCTGTCCTCAACCGCGTAAGGCTGCGGGACTTACAGGGGTATTATTACAACTACCATTATTACGGTGGTGAAACCGAGCGGCTAAGCGCAAGAGCAAGCTCAAACGGCAATGGCCGCCACCACGACGGCAAGAGTGCGGTCGTGGGGTCCGACGAGGCAACAGCTACCCTGGCGAGCAGCAAAGCCACTGGGCGCAGGCGGGAATAGCACAGAATGACCGATTTCGATAACCACAGAGAACGTCTGCTGGCAACGATTGCCTCAAGACAAGCCCACATCGCAGTAATTGGCCTAGGTTACGTTGGCCTGCCGTTGGCTATCGTCTTTGCCGAGGCCGGCTTCAGGGTGACGGGTATCGATGTTGACCTCAATAAGATAGAGGCACTCAACAAGGGCCGGTGCTATATCGAGGATGTAAGCTCAGATAGCCTGCGGAAGATGGTGGAGCAGGGCAGGCTGGACGCCACCACCGACTTCTCGGTTCTGGCAGGTTGCGATGCCGTCTCTATCTGCGTGCCAACACCCCTTGGTAAGACCGGGGATCCAGATATCTCCTACATCCTTGCGGCCACCGAGCAGGTCGCTCGGTATCTGCATCCGGGGATGGTAGTGGTGCTTGAGTCGACCACCTATCCTGGCACGACCACCGAAGTTGTATTGCCCGCCCTATCCAACAGTAGGCAGCGCCTGAGGGTTGGTGAGGACTTCTTCCTGGCCTTCTCACCAGAACGGGTAGACCCCGGTCGCACCGACTGGACCACACGCACTACGCCCAAAGTGATAGGCGGGGTCACTCCGGCCTGTGTTGAGGTAGCCACGGTTTACTACCAACAGGCTATCGATACGCTTGTACCTGTCTCGTCAACCGAGGCAGCCGAAATGGTCAAGTTGCTGGAGAATACCTTCCGTGCGGTTAATATTGGGTTGGCGAACGAGCTACTCCTGATGTGCGACAGGCTGGGGCTGGACGCGTGGGAAGTGATCGAGGCTGCTGCCACCAAGCCCTTCGGCTTCATGAAGTTTACACCTGGACCCGGCCTGGGCGGGCACTGCATCCCGATAGATCCTCTCTACCTGTCCTGGAAGCTGAAGGCTCTGAACTACAATGCCCGTTTTATAGAACTGGCGAGCGAAGTGAATACGAGTATGCCCGCCTACTGGGTGCAGAAGGT
>JBBRVL010000177.1:0-7821 GCA_038246925.1 Chloroflexia bacterium | reverse complement strand
GGCGGCAAGGCGCACCCACTCATCAGCGTCCATCTCGACCTGGCCGAACTGGTGGCGTATCGTGCGCTGCTCGGTGAGGGGCAGGGCGGTGGGGGCCATCAGGTTCTCCACGAAGTAGCGGTAGCCCCGGTCCGATGGCACTCGCCCGGCGCTCGTGTGCGGCTGCATGATCAGTCCGGCCCGCTCAAGCTCCACCATGTCGTTGCGCACGGTAGCCGAGCTGACGTTCAGCCCGTAGCTATTCACGATGTGCTCGGACGCCACAGGCCGCGCGGTCGAGACGTACTGCTCGATGATGATCGAGAGGATGTTGCGCTGCCTCTCGCTGATCTTGATGTCGCTCTGCTGTTCCATATCCATGCCTGAATTGTGCAAGATTCGTGCCTTCTAGCACTCTTGTATTGAGAGTGCTAACTTATCGCTAATAATATACACCTTGATAAGGGTGATGTCAAGTCCAGAGTGGACAAGAATCGAGCGGCCGGGTTACGGGTAATTATTCAAGGATTTACAATTACTCGACCTATTAAGAGTGGTCTATTGCTTTTGTAGTAGATACTATGGTATAAGTAGTCCACACTTCTGCATTCTCCTAATATGCGGGAAGATTTCGGCTTGTAAGAGCCAAGATCTGATGCTGCCCATCTCTGGGATGCCCTAGTTGTCGATGACCTGGTGGTCCCTTCCAAAATATAGGAGAACAAGTAGATGCTGGCTAGAACAAGCTCCCACACCCTCAGACTGCGATCTTTTCTTCTCGTTGCCTCCGTCATTCTACTCGCAATCGCAACGCTTCTACCTCTCTCCCTGGCAACCATGCGGCCTCAGACCGCACCCAACGCTACTGTAGCGCCCCCTCAAGGCGTGGACTTCGGCAAACTACCTCTATCATTCGAGGCTAACAGGGGGCAGACCGATCCTTCGGTAAAGTTCATGGCCCATGCTTCGGGCGGCACTATGTACTTTACGCCGTCGGAAGTTGTGCTCTCCTTACCGTCGCCACAAGAGAAAGCGATTGAACGCACCGGCACTCCGAACGAGATGAGCACTGCGGGTCCTGAGTTTGCAAAGGAAGTCGCGACTGCACCCAGCATATTAAGGATGCAGTTCCTGGGTGCCAACCCTGATGTACGCATCGAGGGTACGGAGCAGTTGCCCGGTAAGGTCAACTACTTCATCGGCAGCGATCCCTCTAAATGGCAAACTGATCTGCCTACATACTCTACTACCCACTACAGGAACCTCTACCCAGGTATCGACCTGAAGTACGAGGGCACAGGCGAGCAGTTGAAGGGAACTTACACAGTGGCACCAAGGTTGGACCCTTCCCTCATTCAATGGAGATACACAGGTGTACAAAGTATGCATATTGATGAAGTTGGCAATATGCAGGTTATGCTGAGTGGAGACGGTGGTATAACCGTAACCGAACAAGCGCCGATTGCCTGGCAGGAGATTGGTGGCGTGAAGGTCGCCGTGAAGGTGGTTTATAAGCTCACTCCCGACAACAGTGTCAGCTTTGTGCCTGCAACATATGACCGTGACTATCCGCTTATCATTGACCCTATACTTGAATATTCCACCTACCTCGGCGGAACGGGCGGTGATACTGCATATGGTATAACGGTTGACGGCGCAGGTAACATATATGTGGCCGGCTACACAAACTCCGCCAACTTCCCTACGTCCAACGCTTATCAGCCTATCTACCGTGGAGCTTATGATGCTTTTATCACTAAACTGAACGCATCAGGTTCGGCACTCATATATTCCACTTACCTTGGCGGCAGCCTCGGAGAAGAAGGGCGTGGTATTGCAGTAGATCAGTCTGGCAATGCTTATGTGGCGGGTCATACTAGCTCAACTGACTTTCCACTATTTAACCCTTGCCAGCAGTGTCAAGTCAATCATGGCAATACAGATGCCTTCGTTGCTAGCCTAAATGCATCGGGATCCCAACTCATATATTCCACGTATCTGGGTGGGGACAACTTCGACCAAGGGTATGATATTGCGGTTGACGCGAGTCGTAACGCCTACATTACGGGCGTTACCAATTCATCAAATTTTCCAACCGTAAACGCTTACCAGACGGCTTTGGGGGGTAACACTGATGTATTTGTTACTAAATTGAACCCATCAGGCACCACATCCACTTATTCTACCTACCTTGGAGGAAGTGATAACGAGGTTGAGTATGGTTATGCAATAGCTGTCGATGGAGCAGGAAATGCATATATTACCGGTGAAACGTATTCAAGTAGCTTCCCGACGCGCAACCCCTGCGCGTTATGTCAGGCGAATCATGTTCCTGCTGATGCGTATGTGAGCAGGTTCAACACCAACCTATCAGGCAATGCCTCGCTCCAATTCTCTACGTATGTGGGTGGCACTGGCAGAGATCAAGGCCTGGACATAGCAGTGGACGCATCAAGTTATGCCTATGTAACTGGCATGACTGAGTCAGTAGACTTTCCTCGCATGAATGCACTGCAGCAAATTTACCAAGGTGGAGGTGATGCTTTTATTCTAAAGTTGAATACGTCAGCTTCCACGCTGGCTTATTCAACTTACTTAGGTGGGTCCGGCCAGGATGTGGGCAAAGGTATTGCAGTGGAGGAAACCGGCAGCGTCTACGCGATCGGCTCAACTGCGTCAACTGATTTCCCTATCGTGGATCCCTATCAACCCATTATTAATGGGTCTCTTGATGTATTTGTGACCAAAGTAAATCCAACAGGGTCCTCCCTGGTATACTCTACCTACCTAGGTGGTAGTGGTGCCGACTACGGCGCCAGCATTGCAGTGGACACAGCAGGCAGTGCTTATCTCACGGGCTTTACTGGCTCCTCCGACTTCCCGTTACAGAACCCATTCCAGCCTACTTATGGAGGGGGCACCACTGATGGATTTGTGGCGAAGATAGAGCCATCAGGCAATCCTCCTACAGCTACTTCAACCCGCACGGCGACGAGCACAGCCACACCTTCCGTCAATTCGCTAACCATTAGCAACCTAAATATCCAACACATGTCGTATCCTGACGAAGCGTGGACAACTGTGCCTGTGGATGGAACAACAGATGGAAATATCGTCAAAATCGAAGTCACCATCCATAACAGTGGGGGAACAGAGCAGAATCCGAATCTATGGTTCCACGATTTTGACACAGGTGTGGCACTCCCAGCTGGACCGTTTTCGCGATCGAATGGAGCTAGCATTTCGGTACCAGCTGGGGGCACCATCACGGTTGAGTACAAATGGAACACAGACGGTTTCGCATGGAACGACAACCGGACGCCACATACGATGAGATTGGTTCAAGCTTCACTGAGAACGCCCAACAACCAGGTCTTGGTATCGGCCATACGTGGGGTAAGAGTAGTGCCCAAACCGGTAATTCTCGTACATGGTTGGAGGGGCCATCCGGATAACTGGAACTCCTATGTCGGCTCCTCCGGCTTTTTGCAGGCTGAAAACTCGGACTGGCGAGGGTACGCGGTAACCGGCATGAACATGGGGCGTGATCAGTGCCCTCTCTGTCCGACTAACTCCATTAGTGAGAACGCGGACATCATGGCTGATTATATTGAGGGAGTACGAAATACGCAGGATGCATGGCATGTCGACGTTGTGGTGCACTCGATGGGTGGTCTCGTCTCACGTTGGTTCATTCAGGCTGATATGCCTAATATGCCATCAAGTGCGGGTAGCGGTCCAGTAGTTAGTCATCTAGTGATGCTGGGCACACCAAATCGAGGCAGCCCGTGTGCGGATGCTATTGTCGGATCTCGCGTTTTCTGGCCAGCGACCCTGGAGCTAACCAGACCCTACGTTGACTTCATTTTCAATGCCTTGGTGACTAACGCCCGCAACGTGCCATTCTCTGTGTTGGCTGGCAACCCACAGCAACTCACTTGCCTCGCGCCTGGTCCTGGAGACCTTGTGGTTCAGGTATCGAGTGCCCATGCCCCATTTATCTCCGATACAGGTCTGACTGGCAGCGCGCACACGCAGTTGACGACATCTCAGTACGATTTCCTCAATTTTGTGAAACCGCGCCTCGCCATAGGGCGATCCCTTATGGAGTCAGGGGAGAAACGTATAAACCCCGGTGCTACCTCTTACTCTCATCAACAGCCTGTGGGCGGTGTCGCAGGTCCCCAGATTCTCTTAGCTACTTCTCTCCAACTCTCAGCAGGTGCGACGGTTGAGGTCCCAATAACGGTGCCTGTTGGCACGGCTTTTGGCGTGGTATTTCCTGGCTACGATACTGTGCAGTCTGTTCTGCGTAACCCAAGTGGCACCGTGGTGGACCAGATAGATGCCGGATCTGAGCGCGCACGCCAACCCGTTCACTCTCTACAGGCTAATAACCCCATGGTGGGCACCTGGACATTACAGGTGCAAAATCAGGGCACTGGCGCAATTACCCTACCTATCAACGCCTTGATCGATGGTAACCCGCTAGTTCTCTCCTTTTATTCGGGTGAGCCTAATAACCAGGGATTAGTAGAGATAACGGCCTTCTTTTCTAACGCTGGCTTGCCGGTCAGTGGAGCAAACATAATTGCGACGCTCAAGGAAGCCAACACGCCTGAGTTCTCGGTGACGCTCGTAGAAGGTACTACGGCCGGAACATATGTTGGATCGACTCAATTCCCAGGGACGGGGCTGTACGGCGTTGTTATAAATGCCTCTTTCTCAGGTACGCAACGGATGACAACAGGGGTAATAGATTACTCCACCGTGCTCCAGGCAACTGCTACTCCCACAATCGTACCCGTTCCATGTACTCTACAGTTCAGTGACGTGCCCGATACCAACACCTTCTACACTTTCGTGAGATGTCTCGCCTGCCGTAACATCCTGAGCGGTTATGCAGACGGCACTTTCCGCCCCAACAACCTTGTGACCAGGGGACAGCTTGCAAAGATAGTGAGCAATGCTGCAGGCTTCGCAGAAAGTCCTGACCCACAGATATTCGAGGACGTATCACCATCCAATACGTTCTACCAGTGGATAAACAGGCTGGCGAGACGTGGACACATGAGCGGCTATGCATGCGGTGGAGTGGGTGAGCCTTGCACAACGGGCATGCCCTACTTCCGCCCCTTCGCCAACGCAACCAGAGGACAAACATCCAAGATCGTGTCCAATGCCGCAGGCTACTCGGAGATACCAACCGACCAGACGTTTGAGGATGTGCCTCCTACCCACACCTTCTACAGAGAGATACAGAGGCTGGCTTCCCGTAACATCATGCAGGGCTACCCATGTGGCGGCCTTGGTGAGCCATGTACCACAGGTAAGCCGTACTTCCGCCCCCAGAACAATGTGACACGCGGGCAGAGCGCCAAGATAGTAGCCAACACTTTCTATCCAGGTTGTGTCACCCCTTGATACAGTATCATTGAGAGTTTCCTCCCATAACCGACAACCAACTTGATAACAAAGAAAGCAGGCCGCGCGGCCTGCTTTCTGCTTGCATTAACCACACTCTTTGCGTATAATACAAAAACCTATCGCCAGAATTATGTTCGCGTGCGGAAGTTCCCCTTGCCGGTAATTGGCAGACCACCCTCACCCGGCACTCCTACCCACCTGCAAGGCCCTTTCAAACGCGGATTTCCCCTGACGACTGAGTATGCAACTTTAAGGACGGTGCGGATTGAACGAAGAGCAACTTAGCAAGCCATCGGATATGGCAGACGAGCAGAACCAAAGCAGCGACGCAGGCACAAGCGCTGAGATGAGCGCAGATGCCAATAACGGTAGCGAAGCCAACAATAGCGTAGACGGTAACAATGGCAGTGACGGCGACATCGCTATGGCAGACGGTGAGCAGACCGAAGCCCAGAGTGAAACAGCCGAAGCAGCAGGTAACGGCCTGACAGACCAGCCTGTAGAAGCTGTGGAAGCTGTGGAAGCTGTGGAGATAGAAGAGGCATCCGAGGCAATTATGCCTGAGGCCGCCTCCTCCGATGCCATCAGCGAAGATATGCCCTCAGAGGCCCCCGCCCAGGCAATGGGTGAAGAGGAGCCTGCGGGTGAAGAGCCTGTAGCCGAGCAGCCCCTCGACAACCAGCCCTCCGGCGACGAGCCTGTCGGTGATCCGGCTGAACAGCCCATAAGCGAACCCCCAACACGCGATCAACCAATAGGCGAACCCCCAACACGTGAGCAGCCCATAGGCGAGCCGCCTACAGGGGACAGGCCTCCTATGGGTGACCGACCTACAGGCGACCAGGAGAGGGGGCCAGCACGCTTCCAGCAGAGGCCCTATCAGGACGAAGGGTCCGATGAGGCTCCGCCCGAGCTTGTGGTGCGCCCGGCCCGCGACCCCAACATGGAGAATGTCGCGTCCGACGCTTCGATGGAAGACCTAATGAAGGCTTCCGCCCAGCAGTACCGCACCCTCAAGCATGGCGATGTGCTCGAAGGCACCGTGATGAAGGTCGACCGCGAGGAAATCCTGCTCGACATCGGCGCGAAGACCGAAGGTGTCATCCCCGCCCGCGAAGCGACCAGCATGACCGAAGAAGAGCGCTCGGCCCTCAAGATCGGCGACGAAGTGCTCGTGTCGGTCCTCCAGCCGGAGAACAGCGAAGGTCACGCCGTATTGTCGGTCGACCGCGCACGCCAGGAACGAGCATGGCGCGACCTCCACAAGCAGTACGAAGCAGGCGAGATCATCCAGGCGCAGGTAGTCGGCCACAACAAGGGCGGACTGCTGGTGAACCTGGAAGGCATCCGTGGCTTCGTGCCTTCTTCGCAGATATCGTCGATGCCTCCCGGTGAGGCCAACAAGCAGGCCGAGCTTGCCCGCCTGCATAGCTCGACTATGCCTCTCAAGATTATCGAAATCAACCGCAACCGCAACCGCCTCATCCTCTCCGAGCGCCAGGCGATGCAGGAGCAGCGTGAAAGTATGCGCTCCCGCCTCCTCCAGGAGCTTGAGCCGGGCCAGATACGCCCCGGTACAGTTACCTCGATATGCGACTTCGGCGCGTTCGTTGATATCGGTGGGGCCGACGGCCTGATCCACCTCTCCGAGCTTTCATGGAAGCGCGTCTCCCATCCGAGCGAGCTACTGAAGCCGGGCGAGCGTATAGATGTTTATGTCCTCTCGGTCGACCCTAACGAGCGCAAGATAGCCCTCTCGCTCAAGCGCACCCAGCCAGAACCCTGGGACACGATCACCGACCAGTACCAGCTAGGGCAGGTCGTGCACGGCACAATCACCCAGATCACCAGCTTCGGCGCATTCGCACGCCTCGAAGACGGTATCGAAGGCCTTATCCACGTCTCCGAGCTAGCCGAAGGCCGCGTGGCGCACCCGCGCAACGTGGTCAAAGAAGGCGATGCGATGGACCTCAAGGTCATCCGTATCGACCCCGCACGCAAGCGCATCGGCCTCTCCCTCAAGAGGATGATCGAAGACGCGGGCGGAGGAGAAGGTGGCGAAAGTGGTGAAGGCACCGGCGACGAAGGTACGACCGCAGAGATGCGTGCCGATACCGGCGGGGGAGAAGGTAGCGAAGGCGAAGGCGGCTACACTGCCCCAACACCGAGCAGAGAAAGGCAGTTCGAGCGCGGCCCCAGCCAGGAACGTGAGAAAAGACACGCCCAGCCTCGCCAGGACCGCCAGGAGAAGCAAGACCGTCCGCAAAAGGCTCCGGTCAGCAGCGCGGGCTTCAACGTGCCTGAGGATGATGCTCCTTCCGGCGCATTGGCGGCAGCACTTACGGCCCACGCCCAGAGAGGCCGCGATACTGAGGAAACGGACAGCGAAGAGACTTCGGGGACCCCAGAGACCGG
>JBBRVL010000176.1:0-7835 GCA_038246925.1 Chloroflexia bacterium | reverse complement strand
GTCCGGCGGCCTTATCATGACCTCCTCATTATAGTTGGAGAAGAAGCTGCGCAGTATCACCCCCGTGCCGTTGGACATATCAACCGCCAGCGATATGCTATCGATCAGGTTGTCGCCTTCTCGTATCCATACGTCTGCGGTGATCCTGCTTTGCTCTATCAGGCTCTGTACCGATTGCGCGCCCGCGTCCTGTGCCATGCGCGTTGTGTCAACATCAAAACGGACGCGGTGGAGAGTTACACCGTTTTTGGTCTCAGACGAAATCTGTTCGGTTGTCCCTGGCGTGTAGTATCGCATGTAATTTGCGATAGCCAGTGGGTTGGCCGGGCCGAGAGCCAAATCAGCCGTCGAGTTGCGAACCCACTTCCCGTCGGTGACTCGGCTCCAGGTATTCTCTCCAATCACAATGAACTGGCCCAGGGCATCAGCGTCGGTGTTCATCGTATAACGGTCGGGAAGGGCCACATCACCATCGAGGGTCATGGAGAGGGGTGTGTTGCTGCCGAGCGACGAGCCGCCCCCCGCCGGACCGTAGAAGCCGGCCTCGCTACGGTAATGGAGAGTACGCACTACTTTCATCGCGTCCGCCGATTTATCGAGCAGACCCATTGAGTCCACAGGTACTGGTGTCGTGGGGGCAGTGGTGAGTGGGCTTCGTATGCCACCACGGTTGCCGGTGGTGGCAAGAGCTACGGCAATCAGCGTTCCCACAATCATCAACAGAGCAATCCCAACAACAAGCGCGAATAGAGCAGGGTTACTCCTCCGGCTGGTAGTAAGAGTGGCTTCGGCGGGCGATTGGTATGGCGCAAAATCTCCGGCTGTCCCTCTCGGATGGGAAGGAACGTTGGCGGGAGAAGACTCAACGCTCGGATCGTGGGCTACCAGGGGCGCGGTAATGGGAGCCTGGAGGGATGAGCCACAGACCGAGCAAAACTTCTGCTGGGGTTGGGCGTCATTCCCACATTGAGGACATTGCATGGTATTTTGCGGAGGCTGGACTATGCTACTTAGCCTCTATCCAATTGTACGCCATCGCAAGCAGTGGCACAAGCGGGCAGTTTAGGGGTTGATGAAAAAAGAAGATGCAACATCGTAGGGGCGGATCCGTGTGTCCGCCCTGTTCGTTAGCCGAGAAGATCGTGGTTAGGAGAGAGGGCAGACACACGGGTCCGCCCCTACATATTCGGATTTCGCTATTCGCGTTTGAGACGAAGGAAGTGTGAAGCCTGAAACGTGATTAGCCGATAACTTGCTGATCCTTGATTCTGGCGTTGCATAGGCCGGCAACTCACTGGTACTACTCCCCAACCTTACCAAACTCTTATTGTCCAGGCCCTGTGCCTGTGCTAGAATCGAAGATATGAACATAAGTATTACTGCGGCCGCTTCGTCTGACGGGGGCGTTTCTGTGCCTGCTTCCGGGGCAAAAGGGAGTATTCGCGGCCTCCGCCTTATTCATCTTTGGCTCATCGTTCCACTGGTTTTCGCATGGTTCGCCGCCAGCCTCGCTTATATAGAGCCTTATGATTTCTGGTGGAACCTCAAGAGTGGGCAGATAATGATGCAGACGGGCCAGTTCCTCGGCACCGATGTGCTGGTCTGGACGCCTGTGCGTCTTCCCTACTCAAACCCTCAGTGGGGTTCACAGCTCCTCTTCTATTGGATATATAACCTTTCCCCCTATCTACTTCTCACTGTGCGGGCTATTATCATCACAGCCTCGGTCGGCCTCTTAATAGTATGCTGCTTTTCGCGTACGAGGTCGATGCGGGTTGCCACCATCGCCGCCATCATCGCCTATTTTACCGCCTGGACCAACTACGGCATGAGGCCGCAGTTGTTAGCCTTTATCCCATTCCTGGCTTACCTCTTCCTGCTTGAGCGTAAAGATATCCGGCCCCGGCTGCTCCCGTTGCTAGTGCCAATCATGCTCTTCTGGGTGAACGTGCACGGCTCCTTCTTCCTGGGGCTGGCGCTTATCGGCATTTACGCGCTTGGAAGTGTGCTGGAAAAGCTGGGGAGCGAAGCTGGGCGCAGGTGGTTAACATCGAAGGCGGCACTGTGGCAGGCAGGTTGGTTTGCCGCCGCTGGGCTGATTACGCTCGCCAATCCATACCTGTTTGGTATCTATAGCTACTTCTTTGCTGCTACCAACGACCCTATAGCGCGCAGTCTCAACAAAGAGTGGCAGGCTCCCACTTTGTATGAGGGTACAGGCATCCTCTTCTTTCTGAATGTGCTGATATTCTTAGGCTCGCTCTACCTGAGCAAGCGACGACTTCGCCCTACCGAGGTGCTCGTGATACTGGCGTTTGGTTATTTGGCTCTTACCTCACTGCGTAACGTCATGTGGTGGGGCTGGGTGACAGCGCCGATCCTCGCCTCGAACTTTAGCGCGTGGTTTGCAAGAGGCAAAACCACCGAACAGCATGCAGTGGAAGAAACGGTCCAGTCTGAGACAGAAGCGCTCCCTGCTACCAGGACCGAACTTCCCGCGCTCAACTGGGTGATGGCGATCTTGCTGGTTGGAGGGGCGCTTTTCTTCACACCCCTCTGGCGGGAGGCCAATCCGCTGGTGCCCCAGAGCGCAAAGGCATCGGTCTCCGATGCGACGCCCATCAAGCTGGCCGAGTTCTTGAAGTCCACCAATCCGCCCGCGCCACTCTTCAACTATATGGAATGGGGAGGCTACCTGGAGTGGGAGATGTACCCGCGCTACCAGATGTTCATAGATGGCCGCTTTGAGGCACGAGAGGTACAGGTCTGGAAAGACTACCTATCGGTCTCAAATGCGCGGGCCGACTGGCAGAAGACGCTGGACCACTATAAAATCCGCACGCTCATCCTGAACAAGACCTTCCACGATGATTTAATCCCGATGGTAGATGAGACTCCCACCTGGCGCAAAGTCTACGAAGACACAATGGGTGTTGTTTATACACGGTAGTGGCTGTTAGTTAGTAGCCACGTCAAGAATAGCCTCCAGGGAGCGGACCGACTAACCTTTGTCATTCTGAGCATAGCGAAGAATCACTACGGGTGAGTCAGAGCTAAGGAGACGGATTCTTCACTCTCCGAGTTGCCGCTTCGTTCAGAATGACAATCCTTACTTTTGACTTGCTCCATAAACTTGACATTAAGAGCGCCTAACAAAACCAACAAGGTCCGAAAGAGGAGAGTCATTCGTAGGGGCATGGCGTGCCAAGCCCAGGTCGTGAGCCGTAAAGATTGGGGTAAGGAGACAGGGCATGGCACGCCATGCCCCTACGTTAGATTTGGTTTTGTTAGGCGCTCTAATTTTGGGATACGCTCTATTCAGAACTGAAACTTCTCTTCCCCTTCTCCCGCTTCCTCCTCAACGTCGTTTTGGACCCCGATCTTCTTGACGGTCATTCGCAGGTCGCCTTCGATGGAGAAGGCTGTGCTCAGTTTCTTTTTGAGAGCATCAATCGCGGTGGAATCGAAGTCAGCGGGCGCGGCTTGTTCTCCCTCTATATAGATAAGGGCCGATAGGTATATCCCCTTCTTGATAGGGGGTTCGGTTGCGGGCTGCTTGTCCTGGCCGGATTCTAGCTCTTTTTGGACAGGATTTGCCTTGCTGCGGCGTCTCCCCAGCCCCCAACCTCGACGCTTATCTCTGGTCGCCATAGGTGTACCTCGCTACAAGCTGTTTATCCGCGTCGTATAGCTCAGCGACGTCGCCGCTGTTGCCCCAGATAGCGTTAGCCGACCCAAACGAGAAACCTCCGCTTTCGGGATGGGTCTCGTTAGTGTAGACTTTGATCTTCTCACCTGGCTGTAGCTGATAGCTTTCCCATTTGTACTCGCGGCTGCCGGTTACATCCTGTAGCTCCCAGTCGGTAATATCGACCGGTTCTCTGCCGTTGTTGCTTATCTCCACGTATTCGTCAGGCTCCCGCGAGCCTACCACGCCATTGAAGAAGATATTGGCGATTTTTACGCTGGTGTTAACCTGCACCTCCTGGTTGCTAACCTGGGGCGCTGTAGCTGTGGCTACGACCGTCAGAGTAGGTATTGCTTCGGCGGAGGTCTGCACGGAGGTGACGCCGGTGCTGCCCTCATCAAGAGGACTCCATCTACCCAGGAGGCTGGTCTCGATCTGCATAATGGGGTGTATCTCCCAGATAGTGCCTCGTGTCTTACCGATCTGGTCAGGGTGTTCGGGGTCCATGAGGAGCCAGCCACTGATGCGCACTTTCTCTCGGTCGCGGGCAAGCTGCTGCAGGCGGCGCAGTGTCCACTCAGGGTGATATGACTGTACCCTCGGAGCTATCTCTATTACCAACGATTGCTCGCGCCCCTTGTTGGGATCGTCGGCTATCCAGAGATGGTAATCTACATAGTCAACCGAGCGGCAGTTGCACGTTTCGGGGCTCATCTTCTTGGCTGACAGCAGGTAGCCCTCCACTTGCACAGGCGAACCTTCATGCCTGGCTACGGCCTCTGTGTCCTGCGTCGACCAGCGCGCGCGCGGTTTTTGTTCGATAGCCTCCGGCCACGTCAGGGCCAACAGGTCAGAGATGGTCGTCGAGTGCCAGGGCGCTTCGTCAATTCGGTTCTTGAGGGTATTGAGTACAGGGTCGCCGCCGGAGCCAGAAGGCGGGCAGCCCATGAAGGTAAGGCTTACAGGCTTGGGCTTGGCTATTTCGCCCGACGCCACGGCGGGATCGCTATTACTCGTCTGCTCAGCCTGTCTTCGTGCCAGCAGAAACGCAATGATCCCCACCACGACCAGCAACAAAATGAGGAACAGGGCTATACGGCGCATGGTCTCCCCTTCGGGAATTACGAATTACGAATTACGAATTTCTGCTTCCCTTGATCTCTTATCCCACCTTCAGCACTTCCACACATGCAGCCAGAACAGCACTGGCTGGCAGGCCCGTCAGGCAGGGGCGCGGACCACAGCCTTCACGCAGGCCGAGCGAATGATGCCTGTAAAAACATGGCATGCAGGGCAAGTCACGAGAAACGATCCTGTGTTTGCTCTCTTCCATAGGGGGATTATAAGGCCCCCACGCCCGGCTGTTGGACGGCCCAAATATCGCCACCACAGGCACTCCCATCGAGGCGGCTATGTGCATCGGCCCGCTGTCGTTGCCTACAAATAGGTCGCACCGTTCGAGCACGGCTGCTGTCTCGTGGATATTGGTTCGTCCAGCAAGGTTGAGCACGCCGCCCTCGCCGACCATGCCTTCCAATCTTGCCGCAGTCTCTACCTCGTCCGGCCCGCCCACTATGACTATACGAGCATTATAGGCACGAACCAGATTGCGTGCCACCTCGCCGAACCCTTTCACAGGCCAGATACGGGCGCGGCTGTAAGCCCCAGCGCCGGGGTGCATCGCCACAAGCGGGCCGTTATCGCCTCCGATCACACTCAGCAGCCTCACTGCTTTTTCTCTATCAGCTTTGCTGACCGGAAGCTGTGGCCTCCACCCACCGTAGGCATCCGCACCGATCAGCGCCGCTACTTGCAGCCAGTAATCGACTTCGTGCATCGCCCCGAAGCCTGAATCTGACGCCTTCCTGTTGAGAAAGCGGCCCCTCCCGTTGTCTAAGCCGGCCCTTATCCTTGCTCCACTTGCTATTGATAGCATCCCGAATTTGAGCGCGCCCCAGCGTGTGGTGAAGTGATGGAATATGACTACTGTATCATAGCCCGTTCCACGCAGCTTCAATAAAAATAGCAGGCTGCGCGCTACGCTTCGTGGATCGAGCAAGCCTCGCAGACTGTCGAAGGCGAACTTGTCGAACGTAACTATCCGGTCGAGGAATGGAGAGCCGCGCAACAATTCCGCCGAAGAGGGTGGCACCAAGAGGTCTATCCGTGCCGACGGGTGGGCAGCCCTTATCGCTTGAAGCGCTGGAGTAACCGCCAGCAAATCGCCCAGGTCGGCCAGTTTTACCGCCAGTATCCGCCTGAATTGGGGCTTGGTGCCTCTCTCATCCTCTGCCATGCAGCCATTATACAGTCCGCAAGCACATATGCTACACAATACGTGGGCGCGCCGTAATTGTTTATACATCGGTAAAAGCATGGTAGGGGCACCCCTATGTGGGTGCCCTGGTGGGGTAGAGATGCTGTTTGGAAACAGGGCACCCACATAGGGGTGCCCCTACCGCCCTTATTTTGAGCGGTTGCGCGCACTTGGCATCTTGGCGGTTCTGTCGAAATAATGGTAGAATCTTGTGGCTGCATTGAGAGGCCGGTCCTCGGAGGAGCATTAGGGTGCGAACTGAATCTATACTGGTTATCCCCTTCGCGGACGGCATCGGGGACTTCATCAACGTACAGCCGCTTCTGGCCGCGCTCAAGCGCCAATTCCCGGACAGTGAGTTCGCCGTGGCCGCCTCTGAGCACGGCAACCAACTAATCAACGACCCCGCGATAGAGGTGCTAAAGCCGTCGGGTTTCAATTATGAGCCGGGCCGTATGGCTATCGCGCTCCGCCCCCTCCTTCCGCAGAAACTCCTCGCATGGATGGCAGGCCCCATGTTCGACCGTGAGCTTGGCCCTTTCGACCTGGTGATCAACTTCTTTTACGCCTGGGAGCGCGGGATGAAGTTCCGCACCTATTGGACCCCACAGGTGCCGCTAGTGCCGGGCGCGGTCCACTCGCTAGATTTTCTGGCAGATGAGCTGGAGAAGGCGTTAGATTTTACAATACCCTTGGAGCAGCGTAAGCCGCGCCTGTTACTGAGGCCCGCCTCACGCCTCTGGGCATCTCGCTTCTGGTTCGAGCATAACCTGGATGGGCGCAAGGTGGTCGGCCTTGTTCCTTCTACCAACATGGACATCAAGCGTTGGCCTGCACACCACTGGCTCAAACTGGATGCCCACCTGCGCGACAGAGGCTATCAAACCCTCCTCTTCTGTGACACGCCGAACAGCCAGGTTGAAAAAGCTTTCTCCCAATCCGGCTCAGATGCGCTTCCGGTATTCACCACTCTCGATAACGTAGCGGGCGTTCTCGATTTATGCAACCTTGTCGTCGGTGTTGATACCGGGCTATTGCACATGGCGGGCGCGCTCGACGTGCCGTGGGTTGGACTGTTCGGGCCAACCAATCCCGAAGTGACAGGTCCTTACGACCGGAGCAATGGTATATCGATCGTTGCTCCCTTCGCCAAGCAACCAGGCTGCGGCAACTGCTGGAAGCATTTCAAGTATGAGGACGATAGCTGCCGCACCCTTTCTACAGGCTCGTGTATGTCTTACCTGGCGGAGGAGGCGGTGCTTGAAGCCTGCCACCGGTTGCTCGACCAGGCACCCGTACCTACCGCCCCCGAGCTTGCATACGCCTTGGCCTAGCCCGCTCCAACCACTCAATAAAGGATTTGCATAAATGGATAGATCTTCTTTGGACTTGAGCCAACCCAGGCATGCACATGCTGATGAGCGTCTACGTAACGACCTGATGATCTGGTTGGGGTCAGTTCGCCCCGACGGACGGCCTCATCTTGTGCCTGTTTGGTTCCTCTGGGACGGGGATAGGATACTGATTTTTAGCAAGAACGACCACAAGATACGGAACTTGCAAAACAATCAGCGCGTCATGCTGGCCCTGGATGATACTAAAGGCGGCGACGACGTAGTGATGGTTGAAGGAGAGGCGGCTTTGTTGGAACGAGGAAGTGTAACTCCCGCCTTGCCTGCCTACGAAGAGAAATACGCCGCCAAGCTGGCTCAATTCAACTGGACCGGGGAGTCGATGGGACGGGAGTACACAGAGCCAATCAGTATCACGCCTACTAAGTTTTACTAACCCGCCTTACGCAGAGCACCCGGCGAATGAATTCGCCGGGTG
>JBBRVL010000175.1:0-7881 GCA_038246925.1 Chloroflexia bacterium | reverse complement strand
GGGCGACGTAAACAGCGAACTAGCACCGGAGTTTGCTATAGGGCTGAGCGCTTCTGTACTGAAGTTGGGCAGGGCTGCGGTGCCGGCATCATCTTGCAGGAGCCACGAGGCGGCGAGCAGAGAGATGAGGAGTATGCCGATGAGCGCCCCTATCCCCGGCAGTGCTCTGCGCCAGTTCTCCTTATGGGTGAAGAGTTTGTGGCGGAAGGTGATCGCGCTCCTTCCGTAAAGATGCCCGGGTTGACCCTGACCATCATCTACACCATTATCGGGTGCCGAGGAGTAGAGGGGTACCGGCTGTACTTGCGTTGTACTCTGCCTGGCCCATAGATCGTGGTCGTTACCCTGCGCCACAGTTGCGGAAGAGGTTTCGCCTAATATTGCCGCCTCCGGGCGCAAGGCTGCTAAACCTAACCAGCGGGATGCACCGCTCACCGTCCCACTCCAGGGTATAACCGGTGATGCTAAATCGTCAGGCAACGCTTCATAGAAGCCACCTGTGGGGACCAAGCTGCCGTCTTGCCATATGTAAAAGGCTCCCTGATGCGTGGACGGGTTGACCAGCAGAAATAGATCGAGATCAGGCGCAAGAGTACCGCGTACTTCCCCAATATCTACACGAGGTCCAAATATGCCGGTGCTCGGGTCAGCGTAGAACCAGCCGATGATAGATATTCCAGGGTTGGCGGCCTCGACCAGGCGTGATCTGACCCCCTCCCACTCCAATGCGGAGGTAGCAAGGCCCGAGCGCGAGGAAGTCAGCTTGAGCGGGGCTGCTTCGCGTACCTCCAGCCGTCGCGTGCCACCCTCTGCCTGCCGCTCTTCTCCCAGCAACAGACCGACCGTTTCAGAAGGCACGTTCGCGGCCGCAGCCTCTGCAAGCGTGGCATACGCCTCTGGGTGCAGCACCACAGACAAAGGACCATGGGGTGTCCCTATGGGGAACAAGAGATCAGGTTTATCGTCTAGCATTTCTATATTTTACCTGATTGACGATCATATGGGCCGCGAAGCTGAGTGCGCAAGGTCAATATGACCCCTCTCCGTGCAAGATAGCTGGCAGGGTTTGAACGAGGATTATAGCGTCCTCACGCAGAGAAGCCCGACCTATATAGTCGAGCTCTACACGTACTCGCTCGTCGAGAGATAGGCCCGCGCGACCGCTCACCTGCATCGGCCCGGTTATGCCCGGTGTGGCGCGCAGCCGCTGACAGTGCCAGGCAGAGTACATACCTACTATGCGCAGCTCCTCCGGACGCGGACCCACCATGCTCATCTCCCCCTTCAACACGTTCATGAGCTGAGGCAGCTCGTCCAGGCTCCACCGCCGAAGGAAGCGCCCCACCCCGGTCACTCGCGGGTCGTGATGAAACTTGAGCACAGGCTCCTCCAGACCCCTGGAGGCGGCCAGCTGAGCACGCTCTACCTCGGCGCCGTCTACCATCGTGCGGAATTTGTACATGCGGAATGGCCGCCCGTCACGCCCGGCTCTCCACTGCACGAATATGGCAGGACCGGGGCTGCCAGCTTTTATAGCTATGGCTATCACAAGCATGAGCGGTGACGACGCCAGGAGGCCTACTGACGAAAGCACGATATCTATACTCCGCTTCAATCGAGCGTAGTCACCGCTTCCGTCGATGGCGGTACTCCTCGGTACCTCGCCTGAGGGGCCAGGTGCTGGGGGCAAGCTGCCTCCACCCTCTCCAGTGCCCCTGTCAGGGCATACCATGGTGCGCTCAGCCTGCGCGGTCGAGCCTGGTCCAGGGCGCGTGCGTGTGCGAACGCGGCTCATGCCTGGTCCGCCTTGTCGAGCAGAATGGTTGCGAGCGCTCTACAGGTTGTATATTGGTGACGTGGTGGGAGTGGTGGGATCATAAAGAGGAGTTTCGGCTATTTGGCTACGGTGTTACGACGATGTTACGATGCTAAGATGCTAAGATGGTGAGGACCGGTTCTCTTCACTTCATGCTGGAACAGCTTGCTCTGCGTCCGCATGGTCCGGTAATTCGACTTTTCCTAAGGCAAGCCGGTCACGTTCCTGGCCGGTCTGCCGGGCATTGTGAGCGGAGGGAGGCCTGCTCTCTTTAGTCTGGATCCATAGCGCGGTGAGTAACCCTAGCAAGCCCCAGAAGAATATGCCAGGCTTTGCGACCATTACTACGGCGTCCGCCAGCCCGAAGACGAAGGAAGCAAACAGCCCGGCTGCTATTCCGGCGGCGGCGGCGCGGCTCCACCCGTCTCGCGCCCCCCTCCAGGTTTGTACCGCCATAGCGCCGGCCAGCATCCAGATGGCCAGGTAGGCCACAAGTCCCGGCAGGCCCAGGTCGAGGCCGGCCTGCAAGAACTGGTTGTGTGCGTGGGTGATGCCTAACTCGGGGGAGGATATTGGATAGAGCATCGGCAGGATCTGGTAAAAGGTGCCCATGCCCATGCCCGTGAACGGGAAGTCCTCGATACCGTAGATAGCACGGGACCAGACTTCGACACGGTCCTGCACCGACTGTAAGCTCCCACTGGCGATCGCCTGCGAGGAGGGTGTGACAAAGAGCCTGTTAGATATCCTCTGGGGCCCCACGTAAGCGGTAACAGCCGCAGCCGCCACCAGCGCGGCGACCAGCAGCGGCCTCGCCGTTGGCCGCACCAGCCACAGGAGCAACAACAGCCCGAGCGCCAGGCTGATCAGAGCGTTGCGTGATTGGGAGAGGAGGATAATGCTCGCGGAGAGCAGCAGGGCCAAAAGCAGACCGAAGCGGACCGCCCATCGCCGCCACGCGGGTCCAGGCATCGCTGACAGCGACCATCCAAATAAGGAGAATTGCAAAGGCAGCACCCATAGCAATGCGCCACCCATAACGTTGGCGTTGAAACCCTCACCCTCGCCAGGCAGACCTCTCAACAGAGCCGGTAGCTGGCGAGTAATCTGGCCAAGCCCCGGCAGCTTATCGACCCACTGTGCCCCGAGCAGGGCCAGGACCGCCATGCCGGTGCCAGCCATCAAATACGTCGTAACGCCCCACTTCAGGCGCGGGCCGCTGGACGACCATTCCACCACCGCGTAGAAGAGCCCGATCCCAAAGAGCAGAGGGGCAACCTTCTCCAGGCTCAGGCTGAGGTCAAACGTCGCGTAGAGGCTTACCAGCACCATCAGCATCAGCAAGCAGAGCGCCCAGTCGAGGGGTGTGCGTGGTATGAAGCGGCCCCGGGCGAGGCGCCGCACCACCCATAATATCGGCAGGCCGAGCAACGGTAAGACGCGGGCTGGGGCGGGAAAGAGGAAGAAAGGTGACAGCAGTGCTAACCAGACGATCTCGGTCTTTATCCCCCAATCGGCTGCTTTCTTTAACCAGGCAAGATGAAGCTTCCGACTGGAGGCGTTTGGAGACGTCTCCACATTACGGATCGACCCGGCAGCCTCTGTCGCCGGGGCCGCTACCTGTGCGCGTCTGGCCCGCCACCATTCATAGCTGATGTTCAACCCGAGCAGCGCCCATAAGCCCCGCTCCTCCCGCGATGCGGCCGTGAGCCCCATGCCCGCGCAGAAGAGAAGCCCCCCCAGGCGGGTAAAGCCATTCCGCGAGAAGGCGCGCCACAGGCTCCTGGCTCCTGGCTGCGCGCGCCTGTGAGCGTAGCTATTGAAGCTGAACGCAGCCAGGATGAGCGCCAACCCCGACAGCCACAGGCCGCTCGCCAGCAGCTGGCCCCAATTTATCATGGCTACTTTATATCACAGGCGAGGTATAGGCATGGTAATAGCCTGTAGATACGACCGAGATTATGCATCTATATCGTTTGCGTCTGAGCCTGCATAATGGCGCATGAGTTACTCGTTTGCCATGGATATATTCGCCCCTTGCACTGATGGGATCCACGAGGGTGCGGGTACAGTTACCGGCTCATGGTGTCGTCCGTTCCCCTCCCTAGTATGCCCCACCGGCTGAAATCCCGGCACGAGGCTTCGCAGCCCCGCGACTATAGCAGCTTTGTCATTGCGCCGGGCTGCTTCTTCCAGGGCGCACACCGCCTCAGCCAGCCCTGGCAGCACGAAGCTGGAGGCGTTTGCCGCTATGAAGACCTTCTCGTGCTGGGTGCGCTCATACTTCTCTCCAGGCAAGAACATCTCCTCGTATAACTTCTCACCCGGTCTCATGCCCGTGAACTCTATATCGATGTCGTGCCCCAACCTCAAGCCTGATAACTCGATCAGGTCACGGGCCAGGTCGACGATCTTGACCGGCTCCCCCATATCGAGCATGAATACTTCGCCCCCGGAACCGAGAGGTACGGCTTGCAGCACCAGCTGCACTGCTTCCGGTATGGTCATGAAATAGCGCACCATATCAGGGTGCGTCACAGTCACCGGTCCGCCAGCGGCTATCTGCTGCTTGAAGGTTAGCACCACGCTGCCTCGGCTCCCCAGCACGTTACCGAACCGCACAGCCACGTACGGTCTGCCGCTCTCCCTCGCGGCTTGATGCACCAGCAGCTCCGCGGCACGCTTGCTGGCCCCCATGATGCCGGTGGGGTTGACCGCTTTATCGCTTGAGATCATCACGAAGTTCTCCACGCCAGTTGCCAGCGAGGCTTCCAACAGGTTGCGCGTCCCTACTACGTTGTTGGTGATAGCTTCTGCGGGGTTCATCTCCATAAGGTGTACGTGCTTGTGGGCGGCGGCGTGGAACACCACATCGGGCTTGTACTCTTTGAACACTGCGCGCACGCGGTCCGCAAAGCGTATATCGGCGATTACCGAATGTATCTGCGTTCCCACATTCTTGTTACGTTCACCCGTGGCAAGGACCGGTAACCCATGGTGTAGCAACCTTGTCAGCGCACCGTGTATCTCAAAGACGGAGTTCTCGCCGTGCCCCAGTATAACCAGCGACTGCGGCTCGAACGGTAATACCTGGTGGCAAAGCTCGCTGCCGATAGACCCTCCGCCGCCCGTGATCAGCACACGCTTGCCCCGGAGGAGCTTCGCGACAGCAGCTGTATCGGTCCTCACAGGCTCGCGGCGAAGGAGATCCTCGATATCGATATCGCGCACCTGGCTGACGCTGACCGTGCCGCCCAGCAGCTCTGACATGCCTGGGATCGTCTTAGCGCTCACGCCCGCTTGCTCACAAATGTGCACGATGTCTCGAATTATCTTGCCTGTCGCGCTCGGCATTGCGATGATCACCTGGTCGGCGCCGGTCTCTCGGGCCGCCTTTCGTATGTCGCTTAGCCGCCCCACGACCGGAACTCCCCTGATGCGCACCCCTTGCTTTTCGGGAGCATCATCCACGAACGCCACCGGCACCATGTCCAGTGTGCGGTTACGCTGCATCTCCTGCACGATCATCACCCCGGCGGCCCCCGCCCCTGCCACCAATACACGCTGCCCCTCACCCTTGCCGGAACGATTGTGGAGCGACCGTTCCGCCAGGCGAACGCTGTAGCGAAGCCCACCCGCAATGAGTACCGCCAGCAAGCCTCCGATCACAGGTACCGAGCGAGGGAACTCCGGTGCCACAAAACCTAGAGGTCGCAGAAGCAGAAAGAATGCTGCTGTTTGGGCGCATATGAGGAGCAGGCCCAGGCGGGCGATGTGGGCCAGTTCGTCAACACTGGCGTAACGCCAGAACCGCCTGTACATCCCTCCCATATAGAAGATCGCGAGCTTCAGGGGCAAGAAGAGTAACGTGAGGGTAAGCAAGGACAGACCATACTCGGGCAAGCTCCCAAAGCCGTCGGTTCGAAGCGCCAGCGCGAGGGCGGATGCAAGAGAGAAGACTACTAGGTCTGCCGCTAGAAAGTGGCGGTTGCGAAGTTGAAGTAAAAAGCGAGTGAATGGTGACATAATTGATAACCTCTTGGATAATAGGAAAGTTGTGCGTATTCAAAGAACTGTTATGTCGCAAACTTGTATCTTGCCCGGGCTGGCACTTGTGCTCAATGTTGTGAATGAAACACGTCACGCCTACCGTGACGAGTACCTTAGCTAAGCTAAGAGCTGATTACATATAATGGCTTGCCACGCCGCCACACTCTTCCGCAGACCTTCCTCGAAAGAGGTGAGCGCGTAGCGCCGATAGCAGGTGTAGAAGCCCCCGCCTGAAGGAGGGCGCCAGCTTGGTGAGCAGAAAGGTGAAAGTGACCAGCAGCAACGACGGATAGTACTCTGTAACAGCGGCGACGCAATTCGCGCTTAGCACAAGTGCTACGGCAGGCATCACGAGGAATAACAGCAAGTCTATGGCAAGATGTGGCGGTTACGGAGCTTGGGCAGAAAAGATTTGAGTGGAGGGATGGACTCCATAATTTGCATCTAGAGCCTGTTATGAACTTTATGCCGTTGCTTATTCACAGTTTGTGCGTGGAGACGCTTGGGTGTCAGGCTGAAGAGCCCGATTTCGACCATCTTGGGCCTCTCAATCAGCATTCGCAGACATACTCAACGCACGAATTAGCGTCGAAAAGTTCATAACAGGCTCTAGAGGTACCTATGGCTGCCTGTCTGCCTTAGACGAGGTCTTACCCTTTATTTGAAGATTGCTACAACGGTCCATAAGATGATACCCATATCAGAGCGCAGAGTACGTTTAGTGAGGTAGTCCAGATCAATTGCCAGTTTGGCTGGCATTATGCGGTCGCGGTAAACGGCATCCCAATCTGCCCCAGAGAGCATCCGCTCTTCGTGCCGGTAAGCAACGGAGGCGGCACTGGTCATGCCTGGCCGCACATGCAACACCTCGCGCTGCTCACGTGTATAGAGTGCAACGTACCTGGGGTCTTCGGGCCTCGGGCCCACCAGACTCATCTGGCCGAGCAAAACGTTGATCAGTTGTGGTAGCTCGTCCAGCTTGGAGCGACGGAGCCACAGACCGACTGCGGTGATGCGGATGTCACCTGTGGCGGTTATACCGGGCCCGCGCCGCTGTGCGCCGTTGACCATAGTGCGGAACTTGTACAGGCGGAACGACTGCCCATGCTTACCTGCGCGCACTGCCCGGTAGAAGACCGGTCCGCCGTCATATCGCTTCACAGCTATGCTCACTACCAAGAATAGGGGCGAAAGCAACACGAGGCCTGCGGCTGCGAGCACGACATCTAGGGCGCGCTTCAACGGAGGCTCAGGATAGGGCTCTATAGAGCATGGCCAAAACGGAGCTCCGTTCTCCGCTGCCGGGTCTTGGGTCAATTGCTCATCTAGCGAAACGCAAGTGGTCTCTTGCATCCTCAGGCCCTATGCTGGTCCACTATAGTGAGCACCGAATCAATCACATCCTGCACGTCCTCGTTGCTCATCTTGGAGTAGATGGGCAGGGAGATCACCCTCTGATATTCCCGGTACGACACGGGGAAATCTTCGGGCTGGTACCCGTAGATCTCCCGGTAGTAGGGGTGCAGGTGTAACGGGATGAAGTGGACGCTGGTGCCGATATTTCGACGCTTTAGCTCTTCCACAAACTCCGCTCGGTTGATCAGCAGCCGGTCAAGGTTCATGCGTAGTACATACAAATGCCAGGCGTGCTGGCAGTCGGCCCGATCATAAGGAATTTGTAGCTCTGGCTGCACCTGGAACGCTGTATCATACCGACGGGCGATTTCGCACCGGCGCTGCCACATGCGGTTCGCTTTGCTCAGTTGGGCCAGACCCATGCCTGCCGCTACATCGGTCAGGTTATACTTGTAGCCTGGGGCGATGATTTCATAGTACCACGAGCCTTCGGCAGTGTATCGCTTCCATGCATCCTTGCTGATGCCGTGCAGTGCCATGATGCGGCAACGCTCTGCCCAGGCATCATCGTCGGTGCAGATCATCCCCCCCTCGCCTGTAGTGATGGTCTTGGTAGCATAGAAGCTGAAGCAGGTGAAATCGCTGAGGCTGCCAACCAT
>JBBRVL010000174.1:0-7887 GCA_038246925.1 Chloroflexia bacterium | reverse complement strand
GGTTTCCAGGCTCAAGGATGATCACTCTTACTACATCGCCCCCTGGGAAGTAACAGAAGAGGACGACCGGATCAGGGGCGACGTGAATTTTGTCGGTATCGGTATCCTCTTTCACCGCGAAGAGCAGGCCATACTGGTGGTCTATGTAATTCCAGGAAGCCCGGCGGAAAAAGCAAGTCTGAAGCGGCGAGACCGCATCACGCACGTCAACGGAGCGCCTCTCAGCAAGGATGAAGAGGAGCCAACCGGCATACGTGGTCCCGTCGGGAGTAAAGTCTCTTTGACGATCCAATCGCCCGAGAGGGCTTCGCGTGAGGTCGTCATCGAGAGGGGCAGCATCAACAGCAGCATATTTCCTTCAGCCCACCGCCTGGAAGGCGACCAATCTATCGGCTATCTCTTTATCCCTGATCTGTGGACCGGCGACATGTCCCAAAAAGTGGAGGAAGAACTTAACAATCTCCTATCAGGAGGGAAACTCAGCGGGCTGGTTATAGACCTACGCGGCAACGGCGGCGGACTTCGCACCACATTAGAGGGTATACTGGGGCAGTTTATCACAGGCAAGGTTGGTGACTTCTATTCGCAGCAAGAGAGTTATCCCTTCACCATACCAAAAGCTGACCTATATGATCGCCTGAAGAATGTCCCGTTGGTTGTGTTGGTAGACAAAGGAACGGTTAGCTACGCCGAAGTACTGGCGGGTAGCTTGCAGTCACGCAAGAGGGCGCAGGTAGTGGGGGTCGCGTCTTTGGGCAACACCGAAACGATCTACCCATACGACTTTGAAGATGGCTCGCGCGCATGGGTCGCCCAGGAAGGATTCAGGCTACCGGATGGCGTGAACCTCGAAGGCCTCGGTGTTATCCCCGACAGAGTCAGTGACAAAGACTGGACGCAGTACACCGAGCGCAACGACCCACACATAGTAGAGGCACTCGACCTCTTGAAGGAAGCTGCGATAAAGTAGGCAGATCAGAGCGGTAGGGGCGGACCAATGTGTCCGCCCTGTCTCCTGACCACGATCTTCACGGCTAACGAACAGGGCGGACCAATGTGTCCGCCCCTACGATTGGGTTCGGGTGGGGCGGACAAGACCGACACATCAGTCCGCCCCACGACTCACGGCTCCATGTCGGCGCATGGTACAATATGACTGTACTTCAATAAAAGGTAAGCCAGCCCACTCACTCTTATGACATACTTTTCAGGATACGACCCCTTCGCGGATGTACCGCAGGTAGATGCCCAGGACGCCCACAGGGAGTGGTCGAACGGTGAGGCGGACCTTGTGGACGTGCGTGAGGAATCCGAATGGGACCTCGGCCATATCGACGGTATAAAGTTCATCCCGTTGGGCGATCTGCCGGTTCGGTGGAAAGAGCTTGACCCCTCCAAAAAGTGGATCTGTGTCTGCCGTAGCGGGAACAGGAGCAACTACGCCGCGGCCATGCTCAGGCAGGCGGGCATAGAAGCAGCTAACATGCGCGGCGGAATGCTCGATTGGAAAGTGGAAAAACTGCCCATAACACCTCCAGGTATTGTAGAGTCGCACTAAGCTAAACACACCGCGACTTTGTTCATACTCACAGGGGCGCAACTTTAGACTTTCAGGCCCGTCATATTGGTGGGCCTCTGTCACGGTTTTCAGGTCAGAAGAATTGAGCCACCGCGTCTGCCCAGATGAGAAAGCAGAGGCCCTTATGAAAAGCGACAAGCAAGCAACTGAGACCACCATCCGGGAGGATAAGGAGAACGAAAACAGCCGAGAATACCGCTATTATCTCGAAGACCACCCGTTCCTGGGGCCACTTGTCACGTTGCTCCTCGGTGGGCTTTGCCTCTACTCAACGATATTCTCTAACATCGCCCGGGACCTGCTCATAGGAGGAGGAGCGGATCAAAATCTGGTTTTCAACTTCAACAGGGCGACAGGCTGGATAATAGCGTTCGTCGTGGGCATCATGTTCATTACATTCATCTTTCTTTTGCTGAACATCGGTGACGTGAGTGTACGCAGGATCAGGCGTCGTCCGACAAGTTGTCCCAGTTGTGGCCTTACAGAGATACCGCGTTCGCTTCAGTTCAAGCACGTGCCGGTAAAATCGACAGACTGGGAGGTCGTAACCTGCCCACAGTGCGAGCATACCTGGCACGGTCGGCGATAACATGGCTGTAAGGTCAGCAATTACGAAATGTTCAGATTGAGGGTACTGTAGGGGCACCCACTAGGGGTGCCCCTACCGGCCATTATCTTTCACAACAGGAAGACACAGTGACTAATAGATACCCGAACAAGCCTGGCGCTTTAGATATACGCTTACGTGTAATGTTTATAGTTGCGCTCCTGGCATCCAGCCTTGCGCTTCCCCCTCTACCTGCCCGCAGCGCTGCTCAGATATCTCCTCTAGCCAACAGGTCGGCACGCACCCCCGCCGAGAGCGAGCTATTTGGCATGGTCGTGCGCGACCCTTTCTATGAGTACAATTCGGACCCGGTCAACTTCCACGAAGCGGCCAACCGCGTCGCCCTCGAACAACAGGCGATGGAATTGGCGGCGGCAGGTGTCAAGTGGATACGCATGGAGTTCTTCGCCGATTACGACGGCACTGTTGAGGCGGGCGACATCAATTGGTCCAAATATGACTGGTTCATCCGCGAGCTTGCGCCCAAGTACGACCTCAAAGTGCTGGCCCTGCTCAACGTCGGCATCGTCAGCTTCGAAGGGCAAACCCTGCGCACCCTGTCATTTAACGACGCGCCGGATGGTGGCGGCAGCGATCCTGGCGACGGCTCTAACCACTTTATCCGCGTCTTCACCGGGCGCGCCCAAACTATCGCCGCTCGCTACGGCACAGCCATTAGCGCCTATGAGATCGTCAACGAGCCTAACATCAGCTTCGACCTTTGGAATGACACCAAGAACGGTTCAGCCGAGATCAAGCCCGACCGCTATGCCGCCCTCATCGCAAGCGCCTATCGCGCTATAAAAGGGGTCGAGCCAAGAGTTGAAGTCATCACAGGTGGGATGCTGCTAGGCTCTCCACCCGAGGGAAAGGACCACGACCAGTTCGACTATCTTTTCCAGGTCTACACATCGCCCTGGGTCGAACGCTACAGGACAAGCGGCCTTAGCAGCCGTACCGGGTGGAGCAATGTGCCGTGGGACGGTGTGGGTATCCACCCATACCATCTTGAGCCATTCGAGCTTTTCATGCTGCTAAAGGAGTTCGCCCGTAAGCTGCGAGACCGTGGCGACTACCACAACAAGCTATGGATTACAGAGGTTGGCACACAGGGCGACCCGCCGAATGATGTCTACGAGCCACCGACGGACGACGAGATAAAGCAAGCGCAATTCCTCCGCTCTCTCTACGCGGGCATCCTGAACGATAATGAGCTTAAGGCAAACATAGCTCATGTCTTCTGGTTCAAGTATGAGGACTTCGTGCCGGGCAATTACACCCACAACTATGGTCTGGTCCGCCTGCAAGTCTCCGCTTCGGGCAACGAATACCACCCATCAGGAAGGCCCTGGGTGCACAAACTAGCTTACAAAGTCTACCAGGATATTGCGCTCGGCTACAGCCCGACTGATCCCGTAGACGAGTTCGCGCCTGATGTGGTTGGCCGTGTTTACTTCCCCGAAACAAGGCAGGCTATCGCGCCTGAGTTCCTCTCTTACTGGCGAGATAAGGGAGGTCTGGGCCGGTTCGGCTACCCTATCACCCGCCCCATAGTGCTCAGGGGCTATGTCAGCCAGTTCTTCGAGAGGGCCGTCTTCGAGTACCACCCCGAATACGAGGGCACTCCTAACGCAGTGCTATTGCGCCTTCTAGGTAACGAATACACGCTTGGCAGGTCGTTCGAGACCGCCGACCCTCTGGCCGTGCTACCCGACCGCCTCTTTATGAAAGAGACCGAGCACACCCTCAGTGGAGCCTTCAAGAAGACCTGGGAAGAGACCGGCGGCCTTGCTGTCTATGGCTATCCGATTTCGGAAGAGATCACCGAAGTATCCCCCACCGATGGCGAGGAGTATCTCGTGCAATACTTCGAGCGGAATCGCTTTGAATACCACCCGGAGAGCGCGGGCACACCATACGAGGTACAACTCGGCCTCCTGGGAGCAAATCTCCTCAAGACCGACCTCTGGTGGCGCTAGACCTTCATCCTAAACTTACTTAATCGACGGCCCGGACACCCAATCGTAGCCGATTTCCGGGTCGTAAATGTTCGAGGTGACATAGATCAGGTAGGCGGTGCCGCCTATAGCTTTGCGGCCGTGGGCTACACTGGGGGGAATCTTCAGTATCGAATACCCATGGGCGTCCCCCATGAACAGCTCCTGCAGCACACCTTTGGTCGGCGAGTCGGGGCGCGTGTCATAAAGGGCCACCTTGAGCACCCCAACCGGCACATACCACCAGTCTACCTGCGTCTTATGAATATGCCAGGCTTTGCTCACGCCAGGGTGCATGAGCGAGTGGCTCAACTGGGCAAACCCCTCAGAGAAGAAGGGGTCTGTATCCCTTATCAATTCACGGAAAAACCCACGCTCATCGGGGTGTGTGACAAGCTCTTTTATTACCACGCCTTCTATATCAGGCATCCATTCGACTCCAATCGTAGCTGTTCAAGTCAGAGCTGCCGAGGTAGTAGGGCAAACGCATCTAAATTGTGCACTAATTCAACGAGGTTGCGTACCAACTCTCTTTTGTCATTCTGAACGAAGTGAAGAATCTCGTTTTTCAAAATACTCTTGCCTTTAGAGACTATTTCAAAACCCTGACCCGTCTGTAAAATGCGTATGCACCGAGCAGGTTGATACAACCTGCTGCAAAGAAGATCGCCGTGTTGCCTCCCCACTGGGGATGTGTAAGGTTATTGACAAACGCCCAAATGATGGAAACGCCACCTATGCCTAGCCAAGCTACTAGAGAGCGACGAGCATAGGTGATTTCAGTATGTGTCTTTGCAGCAGAAGTAGAACTTCCAAATACGTTAACAATAAGAATCGATATTAAAGGCAGGAAAAGAAGTATCAAGAAGAGTGGCGGCAATTCCTGAAGGGGAGTAGACGCTAAGCCAAGGGTAAAGTTCATGTAGAGAGCGGCTGCCAAGGCACATAGCAATAGAACGTCGAGCAATATGCCAATCACAACCCGTCTTGGTCGTATGTACATGAGGAGCTTTTGCATAGTGCTTCTCCCTAGAGTGCCTTGATGTGCGTGGAACTATATATCAGAGCAATTTGATAGTACCACAACAGGTGCCCAGGCGACTTTTGAAATGGGTTCTTAGTACGAACCCGAACATTGTACACGAGAGACGAGATTCTTCGCTTCGCTCAGAATGACAAAGTAAAAAGGGTTCTTGACCCTATACTTTGTCCATTGGTTTAGATGCGTTTACACAGGTCAAGGTAGGGGCGAACCTTGTGTTCGCCCAGTTTGGGGTATTACTCTCTGCTATCTCCCAACGAGCGCAAAATCGCAGGCAGGTCTCTGGTCAGGTTCCCATTGGAAAGCACGCGGGAGGCGCCTGCCCCTTTCGCTCGTTTCCGTGCCTCAGCATTGGTATGAGGTCCGAACGCCACTACAGGTATGCCTCTTTGCGTCGCGTCGCGGATCGCGAACTCCCAGTCGCTCCGGGCATCAATATCCACCACCAGCAACGAACCTTCCGGCAGGGGCAAGCCAGGTTTGACCGTAACATGTCGCAGACCAGCCTGCCGGGCCATGTTCTGCAACTGCACCCCGAACATCAAGTTGTCACAAAAGAGCAGGACAGGCAGCGTGCCTTCCTTCTCCGTAATCTCATTATCCCTGTTTGTATTTATCATCGGTTTCTCATTCCAGAACTCTTTAGCTAGACCTTGCGCCCGTTGGCGATCTAAGCAGTTTTATCAGAACCAGCACCTAGCGTCAAGCCTGTCATGGCAGAACGGGCAACCATTTCAGTCAGCCACTTTACACAATGACACAACAAAATTCTTGGCGGTCTCTTGGCGCTCTTGGCGTCTTGGCGGTTCCGTCCCCCAGAATGGCAACCTTCTTGCTAGTAGTGTATGCTGACGGCTGTATTCGGGCAGCCAAATAGCCATGCAGCTTGTCAAACGTATACCACCGGGCACTCACATATGGACATATTAACCGACCAACAACTACAGATACGCGCCGCCGAGCGTGAGGCCCTTCAGGAGATCAGGCAGGTCATCGAGCCTCTTGAGCCTGCTCCTGCCGAAGTAGAAGCGTTGCGCCAGGCAGAAGCCGACCTGGAAGAGCTATTTCTCCTGGTCGTAGTCGGAGAGTTCAACGCGGGTAAGTCGGCATTCATCAATGCCCTCCTCGGAGAAGTGGTGCTCCCTGAGGGGGTCACGCCCACCACCGCCACCATCAACTTACTGCGCTATGGCCCGCAAGCCACCGAGCGCCAACAGAGCGATTTCGTAACCGAGCGCACATACCCCGCCGAGTTCCTCCGCAGCATCAGCATAGTCGATACCCCCGGCACAAACGCCATCATCCGCCGCCACGAAGAACTAACTCGCACTTTCGTCCCCCGCTCCGACCTCGTGCTCTTCATCACCTCCGCTGATCGCCCCTTCACCGAGTCTGAGCGTAGCTTCATGGAGACAATCCGGGAGTGGGGCAAGAAGATCGTGCTCGTATTGAACAAAGTAGACCTGCTTCAGAACGAGGAAGAGCTTAACAGGGTCCTCCACTTTATCGAAGGAAACAGTCTCGCCCTTCTGGGACAGAAGCCCGAGATATTTCCTGTATCAGCGAGGCTGGAGCAAAAGGCGAAGGCATCCACCTCGCCAGGCGAGCGCGAGAGCCTTAGCAAGGCCAGCAGATTCCCGGAGTTGGAGCATTACATATTCACCACGCTCGACGAAGCGGGCCGCATCCGGTTGAAGCTCTCCACGCCGATGGGAGTTGCCGGGCGCATAGTTGAAAAATACAGGCTCGTTGCCAAAGAGCGCCTCGCAGTGCTGATTGAAGATTTCAAGACAGTAGAGAACATAGAGGCCCAGCTTGAAATCTTCGAGCAGGATATGAAGCGCGAGTTTGCCGGACGCGTCTCCCAGATCGAGAATATCATCTTTGAGTTGAAAGAGCGTGGCGATGCCTTCTTTGACGACACCCTGCGCATCGCCCGCATCCGTGACCTTCTCAACTCCGACCGCATCCAGCGTGAATTTGAAGAGCGCGTCATCTCGGATACGGCAAGGCAGGTAGACGACTCCACAAACGGCCTTATCGACTGGATGGTAAACCAGGATTTGCGCCTGTGGCAGGGTATCATGGAATACCTCAACCGTCGGCGCCAGGTCTCGGCCAGGAAGTATGAGGAGCACATGATAGGCACCGTCGGTGGGCAATTCGACTACAACCGTGAGACCTTGCTCCAGTCGGTAGTGAAAGAGGCCAGGCGCGTAGTCGAAAGCTACGACCGCCAGCATGAAGCCGCCATTATCGCCCAGGACATGAAAAGCGCCGTAGGCCAGATGGTCGCCGCCGGGGCTGTCGCTGGCCTGGGTGTACTGGTGAGTATCGCTATCACAACCGCCTTTATCGACATTACAGGTGTTACAGCAGCGCTCGTCTCCGGTGCGATTGGCCTTTTCATACTCCCATATCGCAAGCGCAAGGCCCAGGAAGAGTTCCGCCAGCGCACGCTAGAGCTAAAAGAAAAGCTCACAAGCGTCATGTCCCAGCAGTTTGACGCCGAGCTAAAGCAATCGGCCCAGCGCATCCGCGATGCCGTCGCTCCTTACACACGCTTCGTCCGCCTGGAACAGGAACGTGTATCCGCCGCCGACCGCGAGCTCGTAGATATAGAAGTGAGACTCGACAGCCTGCGCGCCCAGATCGAGGCCAT
>JBBRVL010000173.1:0-7919 GCA_038246925.1 Chloroflexia bacterium | reverse complement strand
TCTCACCCGTTTTTGGCCTGTGCAGGCACAAGTTTGCCAAGATTGCTTCGTTTTCCCAGCTTCACGATTGCTCTTACTCAATGGTTTTCCTGGCTTCACGTGTGAAAATAACTAGCATAAGACCCGAATTATGAATTACGAATTATGAATTACGAATTACGAATTACGAATTACGAAGAGCAAGAACAATTCGTAATTCGTAATTCGTAATTCGTAATTTACTTAAAGGTTTCGTCTACTTCGAGGTTGTTGCTGTTTGTGGCCGTAGTTATGGAATCGTCGCCCACGTTTAGGGTCTGGTAAGCGCCCTCAACGGTGGCTCTTTCGCCTATGATGGAGCCGAAGATGGTGGAGCCGGTTATTTTGGCGTCTACGCCGACGATGCTATTCTTGATGATCGAATCGCTTACTGATGCTCCCTCAGAGATAGAGGCATACGGGCCGATCACCGAGCATTCGACGTTTGCTTGAGGCGACACGAAGGATGGGGGAATAATAACGACGCTGCCCCTTGTGTACGGCTCTTTGGTCTTGTCCATGCCGCGAAGCAGGTAGCGATTCGCATGCAAGACAGCATCCCATGTGCCCGTATCCTCCCAGGCCTGCACCGGGTAGGTACGGAACTTCGCGCCTTCGTCTATCATTACCTGGATGGCGTCGGCCAGGTAATATTCTCCCTTCAGGCTGCGGCCCGAATCCATTAGAGTGTGTATAGCCCGGAAGAGCCACTGAGAATCTTTGAAGTAGTAGAGGCCGACCACCGCCAGGTTGCTTTCCGGCTCCTGCGGCTTCTCCACTATTTTCCTGACATAGCCGTCATCACCCTCGACGGCGATGCCGAAGCGTGAAGGGTCAGGGACTTCGGCGACGAACATAGCGCCGTCATGCTGGTAGTTGTTGAGCACCGTCAGGTCGGCCTCGAACAGAGTATCGACGAAGAGCGTGAGCAGGTCTCCCTTCACGTACTCTTCGGCCAGCGCGATAGCATCGGCCTGCCCGCGCATCACCTTCTGCTCGATGAAGCGCGAGGGGTACTGGCTGTAGTTCTTCTTGACATGCGCCTCCATCTGCTCGCCCATTCTGCCGACGATAAATATCAGCTCCTCAATGGGCAGAGGGGAAAGTGCATCGAGCACAAAATCAAGCGAAGGCTTACCCGCAACCGGCACGAGAGGCTTGGGTCGAGTATGTGTATGAGGTCGCATGCGGGTGCCGTAACCCGCAGCCGGGATGATTACTTTCATAGTTGTTAGGGATTAGGTATCTCACACATTTATGTTTCACGCTATGGTGTTACGCAATCAGGGTAGAAAGCGTTGCTCACAATCTTAGCAGACTGCCCCCTCGTCACATCGTTGTTTGGGCGGAAGTACGGCCTGTTGCCTAGTTCTACACACGGCTCGTTCACGCCTCCACAAGGGTAGCCCCCCATGACGTTGAGCGAGGCAAGACGCTGTATGAAGGGATAGAAGGTGTTGGCGGCAGGCACATCCTCGAAAGTTTGTCCACTTGGAGGATCCGTCAACATAGCAGCGTTAGCCACTATCTTTGAGGTCTGTCCTCTTGTAGCGTTGGCGAAGGGACGGAAATAAGGTCTGTTGTTGACGCAAGGCTCGCCTGTGCCCCCGCACACATAACCCGTCATATAGCCTCTTGTGGTAAGACGCTCTATCCACTCGTAGAAGGTGTTGCTCGAAGGCACATCCTCGAAGGTCTGGCCGCTTACTGCTTCGTTGAAGTTGGCGGAGTTGGAGACGATCTTGGCAAGCTGCCCCCGTGTGACTTGCACGTTTGGCCTGAAGGTGCTATCCGCGTAGCCTGAGACTATGCCCCGACAGGCCAGGCATCTGATAGAGGTGTAGAAGGTGTTGGTGGGGCGTACATCGGTAAACTCCACAAGGCACACTGTGGCTGTTGCTGTTGGCGTGCCTGTGGTAGTTGCAATGTCACATATGTTCAGCAGCACTGATACGTTGTCTGATGTCTCGTTGGCAACAGCGAGGTCGGGATTGCCGTCCCTGTTGAAATCACCTACTGCCACGAAGTTGGGATTTGATCCCACCCCGAAGTTATCGGCAATGCCGAAGCCTCCATTGCCAGTACCTAACAGCACTGATACGTTGTTGGAGAGGAGGTTGGCAACAGCCAGGTCTGGGTTGCCGTCCCTGTTGAAATCACCCACCGCGACTGAATTGGGGAACGACTCCACCCCGAAGTTAGTTGGGGTACCGAAGCCTCCACTGCCAGTACCCAACAGCACTGATACGTTGTTGGAATCAAGGTTGGCCGTTGCGAGATCAGGATTGCCGTCGCTGTTGAAGTCCCCTACTGCCATTGAGACGGGGGCTGTGCTGACCCCGAAGTTACCGGCAACGCCGAAGCCTCCACTGCCAGTACCCAACAGCACTGATACGTTGTTGGAGTTGTAGTTGGCAACAGCCAGGTCTGGGTTGCCGTCGCTGTTGAAATCACCTACTGCCACGGCATCAGGGCTTGGCCCCACTGCAAAGTTAGTGGCAGTGCCAAAGCGGGGCACGCTGCAAGAAGAGGGGAAGAAGTTGTGCGCTGAGGCAGCGCCCGGTATGACTATTCCGGCGGCATTGCTGAGGCCGATCCACGTGAATGCGCCCGTAGCCACTGCCGCCAGGGTCAGTATTGCGGAAATGTAATTGCGCTTTCTTGTTGTGTCCAGATTGGCTATCGTGTTCAACTCCATCCTTTGTAGATGATAGGACATAAGTGAATAGCATGCATGGTAGCATACCTCGCTAGTGTAGCCTAAAGCGGACGTGGGCGCAAGGCACATATCTTGCAACGTTGCGACTCTGACCGTATGCGTGTCAGGCGGGATGTATGCCCGCATAGGAGGATATTATGAGCATGAGTAACAGTGATCAGGGCAATTCGGATTCGGGTGAGAGTTTCCAGGGCTACCTGACGCCCGGTGAGGACAAGGTTGTCGAGAGCAACTCCTCGGCAGTACCTTCCCCAACACAGCCAAGCGAGCAGCGCCTGGACGCCCCCAAGCCCGTAATCGAGTCTATCGGGGAAACGCCCGGGAGCGCCAACCCCGCACTGGTGGAGACCGTAGGCGCATCCCAGGGCCAGGTATCGACAGCCGACATGCTGCGTGCGCGTGAGACCGCTGAGGAACAGGGGCTGAAAGAGGTGGGCGCGCAAGCCTACGCTGAGCAGTCGCAAGGTGGCGCACTTCCCAAGGAGTTTACCCAGACCGATAGCGGCAGACCCAACTGGCCTGATGACCGCCGGCAGGCACCCACCGAATACATGGAGTCTCCACGCGTTGATATGTCGTACCTGCCCAGTGGCATCGATAAGGCGGGGGGATCCTCCTTCGCGGGGCGCGTTGACAGTAATATCGATAGCTTGAGCACTCAGGCAGCCGCGCAGGAGTCGCGTTCGGGCCTATCGCCCGTAGGCATGAACGCCGAGGAAGATAAGTACGAAGAGCGAGAGTTCGGCAGACCGACTCCTCCATCAGACATCGAAACGATAGTCCCGGACATGGTGAACCTTCCTCCGGAGAACGAGGATGACTGACGGCAACTCACCATCGGGCGCAGTGGGTGGGAGCATAGGCACCGGCGGGCAAGTAGTCAGCGCTCTTTTCCCTGATGCTCGCGCAGCCGAGGCCGCCGTGCGGGAGCTTCGCAACCAGGGTGTGCCCGCCGAAGACATCTCACTTATCACGCGAAATGAAGACCAAAATGCGCCACCTGAGGGCGCAGGCATGGCAGGCGTGGCACGTGAGGAGATAGGCGATGAGGGATTGACCTATCGCGCGTCGAGCGAGTTACCCAATTATGAGGACTTGCCCACTACCGAGGCATACATGATCGGTGATCCCATGCCGGTTGTCACCAGCTTCGAGGTGCCCCCGAATGAGCCGCTAGGGGGCAGTGACCGTCTTGGCCTGGCGCGTGACAGCGATATGATTCGCCGTAACGAAGCACAAACCAACGCCGATGCCGACATCTACACCGACTTTCCCGACCAGCCGGGAGGCGTCAATCCTGATTCTCCCGCAGCCCGACGAGCGGGCCAGGCGGTCGAGTCGATGGAGAGCCGCACTGATGCTGCCGGTACTGCCGTGGCCGGGGCGAGCATAGGTGGTCTCGCGGGTTTGCTCGTGGGTGCTGCTGCTCTCGCCATACCGGGTGTTGGGCCATTCATCGCGGCTGGGCCTATCGCGGCTGCTCTGGGCGGCATGGTGGCCGGAAGCGCGGCGGGTGGCGTGATAGGCGCGCTCTCCTCGGTAGGGGTGCCGGAGGAATATGCGCGAGATTACGTGGCTCGAATAGATGAAGGCCAGTGCTTGGTGAGTGTGCGCACGACGCCTGAGACGCGCGCTCGTGTGGAGCAGGTACTGAATAGGGGTTAGCTGGTTCCATGCCTACCCGACAAGCGCCCGCAGGATGCCAACACCGTTGAGGATGTCAGGGCCATAGCCGAGGGCTAGGGAAGGGCTATTGTAGGGGCATGGCGCGCCATGCCCCAATTGTTGCGCCTCTTCCTTAAGGCGTCTGGCAATCAGGGTAGAAGGTGTTGGCTACAATTTTAGCCGATTGGCCTCTGGTCACATCATTGCTCGGCCTGAAGTAAGGCTTGCCCGACAAGCATGGTTCGTTAGGCCCACCACAAGGGTAGCCGCCCATGATGTTGCGTGATGCCAGCCTCTGTATCTCCTTGTAGAAAGTGTGAGTAGGAGGCACGTCCTCGAAGGTCTGCTCGGTAGGCTCTTCTGTGTACCCTCTAGCATTACTTACTATCTTGGAAGTCTGTCCCCTTGTTGCATTGGCGCCTGGCCGGAAGTACGGCCTGTCGCCATTCACGCAAGGCTCGCCTGCGCTGCCGCATAGGTAGCCGCTCATGTAGCCACGCATGGTGAGGCGGTTGATCCACTCGTAGAACGTGCTGCCTTGAGGCACATCTTCAAATATCTGAGGATTAGGGTCTTCTGAGAAGCCCGCCGCGTTGCTCACGATCTTTGCGAGTTGCCCTCTGGTTACCTGGACGTTGGGGCGGAAGGTGCCGTCTGCGTAGCCAGAGATTATACCTCGGCATGCCAGGCAGCGCACCGGCTCGTAGAATGTATGGCCCGACGGCACGTCTGTGAAGCTGAGACTGCATTGAGTGGGAGTAGCAGTAACAGCCGTAGTGTTGGTAGGCTGCACAGGCGTATTAGTGCTAGTTGCGGTCATGGTAGATGGGATGGGTGTCGGCACTGTAGCGGTTGACGTTGACGTGGAAGGCGCCGGTGTGAGGGTTACGGTGGCTGTAATTGACTGTTGATCGGATATCTTGCTCACAAAGGCGTCACTCCCACCCGCGTTGGTTGGTTGGAACGGAGTGCCTGCTACCGGGAAGTTAGTGGAATTGACATCGCCAATCACATAGGCATTGCCTGCGGGGTCGAGGGTGATACCGTGCCCCCAGTCCGAGAAGCTGCCACCCAGGTACGTAGAATAGACAAGCGCCGAGCCTTGCGCGTTCAGCTTCGCCACTATTGCGTCGTCTCCTCCACCCAGGACCGACTGGATGGGGTTGACCGTAGGGAAGTCGGTGGAGGTGGTTCGGCCTGTAATGTGGGCATTGCCTCCTGCATCGACCGCGATGCTATCTGCGCGATCTAACAGGCTGCCGCCTAGATAGGTGGAATAGGCCCATGCCGTACCACCAGGATTTACTTTCGTGATAAAAGCATCGTAAAGACCGCCTCCAAACTGGGGCTGAAGCGGGTTCATCAGCGGGAAGTTGACCGAGTCGGTGTAACCACCTACATATGCGCTGCCCACTCCGTCCACCGTAATACCCTGGCCGTAATCGTCGTTGCCTGTGCCGCCCAGGTAGGTGGAATAGACGAGTGCCGATGCTGTGGTGTTGAACTTGGTCACGAACGAGTCAGTATTACCACCTCCGTAAGCGGGCTGTATGGGATTTTGCCTAGGGAAGTTGCTTGAACCCGTGTAGCCGGTGAGATAGGGATTGTTGCCGCTATCGAGAGCCACGCCATAAGCCCCATCGCCACCACTCCCGCCCAGGTAAGTGGAATAAATGAGCGCCGAGCCTACCGGGTTGAGCTTCGTCAGGAAAGCGTCATAGCTGCCGCCATTGGCGGGCTGAAAGGCGTTCACGGTCGGGAAGTTCGTGGAGTTCGTGCGCCCTGCCAGGTAAGCGTTGCCTATGCCATCAGCGGCTACTGCGTATCCATAATCGCTGTTGCTGCCGCCGAGGTAAGTAGAGTAAACAGGCGTGGAGCCGTCAGGACTTAGTTTTGTCACGAAGGCATCGTAATTGCCGCCCGCATGCGTCGGTTGGTAAGCATTCAGAACAGGGAAGTTGGTAGAAGTTGTGACCCCTGTCACGTAAACGCTGCCCACGCCGTCCACTGCTATCCCGTTGCCTTCGTCCCACCCGCTTCCCCCCAGGTAGGTGGAGTAGACAAGCGCCGAGCCTGTAGGGTTCATTTTAGTTACGAAGGCATCAACGAACCCACCGCCGTAAGCAGGTTGGTATGGGTTCTGCGTGGGCCAGTTGAGGGAATTGGTCCTGCCCGTCAGGTAGGCGTTGCCTGCTCCATCAACGGCTATGCTCTGGCCGTAATCGTAGAAGCTGCCTCCTAGATATGTGGAATAGGTAAGGGTCGGGTCTATAATGAGGGGGCGCGTGGTGTCATACTTGCCTAACGCGAAGCCCACACTTCCATCCGCGCGCAGGTCGTAGCGTGCGCTTACCTGCACACGGCTCTCACCGACCTGCTGCCAGGCTGAGGGTGCGTGCTCTGTAACCAGAGCCGAGCCAGTGCCGATTTGTAGGTCGCCCGCATTGTCGAGCAAAGGCTTCTCTGCGCCGCTGTACCGCCAGGCTATCTGCTGGGGGTCTACACCTGCAACTACTGTGTACGTACCCTTCAACCTGCTGTCGGCACCTGAATAGGTGAGGTCAATACCTGGGTAGAGGTCACTATAGGTGATCTTAGAGTAGGTCGGGATGTTGGTATGCCACCAGGCAGGGTCGTTTCCGTATAGGTAGTTGACTTTGCCGGGCAGCGGTATGCCCCCTGTTGTTTGGGGAGCAGAGTTAGCCCCGACAAACTGGATGCGCAGGAGCGAGTCCCCTGTAGTCGTCGCTGACTGGCCGGCTTCAGAGCCTGCGACCCGCAGCAGCACCTCAGAAGGCGCAAACCATAGAGTGGAACCGGGCGCATGAGTGAGGAAGAGGCTGGAGGGGTCGGCCTGCCCGACATTAGGCTCAAAAGAGAGCGGCAAGCTTGCCAGGTCGTGTGAGCGTGGGGATGCAGCCTCCTGCTCGATTGTGAAAGGCTGAACCCTGCTCAAGGCCAGCATACATCCCGCCCATAGCAGCGATACCGCTATTACGGGCAACACAAAACGATTGTTCTTCCATTGCTTCGGTCGTACTAGCATCTGGTCCTCCATGCTTACGGCTGTCGGCAGCGATACCTGCGCCCGCTTCGCTCATGTCCAATGCATCCCAAAAGCCCTTGGCCCATGTTTGCCCACTAGATAGGATAGTTGCGCCAGTGTACCAGTTACAACAGAAGGATGTCAAGAGTTCGCATCTCGTCAAACAAGGTGAAGGTGTCTAAATTGCCTGGGGACCGAGGAGGTCTTTGAGAAGGTAATCATGGTTGCAACCGCGTTTTAGACGCTTGCCTTTGAGAACCTATCTTATCCCCTATTTACGTGCGATTGCTCTAGGCCCTCAGGTGGCAGTCACCTCTGCCCCTATGTTATACTTTCCCCTGCGTGCGCCCGATGGGCGCGTAGCTATACTATGAGGTTTTGCGGCCTGCATGGATACCTCTGCACCCGACAAGGAAATATTTCTCTCGGTAGTCATCCCTGCCTACAACGAGTCTGCGCGCCTTCCGATTT
>JBBRVL010000172.1:0-7924 GCA_038246925.1 Chloroflexia bacterium | reverse complement strand
TACCCCCACCGGCCTGCGATATTCCTGCGGGCACGAGGGGGACCCCTTCTCTGGCGTAGGTCCAGCGCCGCAGCTCTTTGCCTGCCTGGTCGTAGAGTACTACGGCCCTGTCCTGAGCCTGAGTTACGAGGATATTACCGTCCGCTGTGCCCACAAAGCGATTGCCATCGCGGGCGATGCTCGGACCCATCGACCACGCACTGAGCAGCTTGAGGTCCGTGCCGAGGGTCTGCACACGGCCATTCCCGATGTCGGCCACAAACAATACCCCCTGTGGTGACTCCCATACCGCAGCAGGCTCGACGAACTGGCCGGGCGCGCTGCCTCGCTCTCCTACTGTCGCTAGCACCTGTCCAGTAGGGGTAACTTTCACCACCCTGCCAACGCCTGTATCTGCCACCCAGAAGTTGCCGTCACTTGATAATGAAAAGCCGCGTGGGTAATAACAAGTACAAAGGAGGGAGCGCCCCATCAACTTCCCATCCAGGTCGAACGATACCAGCTCGGATGTCGCCGCATCGAGTACAAGCAGGTTATTATCTTTCACCAGGAGCGCCGAACCCTCGGCGAGCGGCTTCCCACCCGCATCCTCGACGGTCCAACTGGTCAATTGCTTACCAGCAGAATCGAATTTGTGAATCTTACCGTTGCCGTCCGTATAGATGTAAATGTTACCTGCCCCGTCAACAGCGCTTGCGAAGGGACCGGAAAGGATATCTGCGGACCCGTCGCCGAGCACTATCTGAGGCGAAATCGACTCGCCCGGAAGTGTAGTTGCCTGCGCGGGGGTAGATTGAGAGCTAGACCCCTGTGTCGGAGAGGGTTCAATAGAGGTTGGGCGCTCGGCCGATAGCGTTTGCCCGTTTGCTTCGTCAATTGTCGGGAGAGGACCGCTTTCTTGCTCGATATATTGTTCCATCTTCGGGCGCAGGAAAACTGAAGGGATAATGGACATCTCGCGTCCAGGCGGCGTCCAATAGAAGTACATATGAGAATAGTTTTGAAGGTCGGAATAAAGCAGCCGGAGATCGTGCCAGCCCTGGCTTAGATCGAGGCGGACTTCTGCCATGTTGTTCTGCTGGCTGTTTACCAGCGTCTCTTTGCCGTCAATGAAAAGGCGGGAGGATGTTATCTGCTCGGTCGACAGGCCATACGAGCCTGCCTCCGGGACGTATAGCCTGCCCAACCATTCGACGGTATAGGGTCTTTCAACAGGCGTAATCTGGAAATAGAACGATATAGACGGGTCTACACGAGTCAGGTCAACCAGCGCATCGAAGCTTTCCCCCTTACGGTAGAAGCCGGTCAGCCCACGCGGCTCTATCTTACGTGGGTCGTAAAGCATTACCGGCGCGATAAGCTCAGGCTGTGATGCGCCGGTTCCCCAGGTGACCCGTGTCATCCCCTTGGGTGTGGTAACGGTATCGGTCACGATAATGCTATGCAGCCCTACGCCAAGCGATATAGGTGTATCCGCCGACACAGAGTAACCATCTACCAACAGCCCCTTCGGATCGGAAGGACCGCCCGCGCTCTCTAAGTTAAATCTGTACCCCTCAGAGCGGTTGACCTTCAGCGTGGAGGTCATGCGTAGCGTGCCCGACTTAACGCCTGGGCTATCCCAGTTGTACTCCAAGTTCATTAATGTTTTCTCTTCACGCGGCTTGCCCCCGGCGGTTGCATCGAACAGGCTTGCGTGCACGCCAAAGAGCGCACTTATGTCTGAGGCCGGAATGATAACCGTGTACACAAGAGGAGTCGTGTCAGGCCCTGGAGCGCGCAGCGGATCGAACTCGGCGTTTGGGTAGATACGCTGTACGCTGGCGATATCAGCCGCCGATTGCGGGTCGAGCACCAGCACCACATCTCGGCCAGGAAGAGCTTCCACAGGCAGAGTGTGCATTCCTTTCCACTCAAAGACCGGCTGGTCAGGCGCGAGGTACTGGCTTGGGGGCAACTTGAAGTAGACAGGAGCTATATAGACGTCATGCGTAAAACCGTACCGCGCCGCAACCCGACCGGCCTCTGTCTCTGCCGTGTACATCTCTCTCCAGACGCCCCTGTCCTTAGCCTGAACCTCAAAGTAGCGATAGACATTAGAGGTGGCGACCCACCCGATCACGGCAAGAAGGCTCACCGAGCTTGCTATCATCGCCACGGCAAGGCGGCGGCTATATCGGCGCTGGGAAATGGCATCAGAATCGAGTGCTGGATCGACCGCCGGTTCCGCGCTCACTGCTCTCTTTGCCTCAACAGGATCGACGGCAGAAGTAGAAGCGGTCACGAACGAGGATGTGGGTGCTGTAGGGGCGGACCCGTGTGTCCGCCCTTGTCGAGAGCGCACCGGTAGCGTCGTAGCCGCACTTGTATGCTTACGTACAGGCAGAGTGGTAGCAGGCTTTGGACGCCGTTGCGGAAAGAGCTTACGAGCAGGCTTAACAACCGACGACCGCCCTCCGACCTCCAACCCCCAGTCCCGCGCGGACATCTCCACCGCACCTTCTGGAGAAGCAAAGGCACGACTGACGATTTGCCAGACCTCACCCAGAAAGATGCCCCCGATAAGGGCCGTAACAACGCTGTTTTCCAGTGTACGATGGCTTTGAGGCGCTTCAAACAGGAGGGAGAGGACCCCACCTGCCGTGGCAGCCGCGAACCAGATAACAGGAAAGAAGTACTGCCAGCGCCAGGCCCGCAGCACGCACGCCCCCAGCCCGGCGAAAAATAGCGCCGCCGTCACCCAGTCAAGCATCGGCCTGCCCGGTAGGTTGTGGCGACCGTTCGAGTCGCCCTGAGAGTTGAACATCAAAAGATGCTTTGTGAGGCTGATGTTGAAAGCATCAGGTCTACCATCGCTGCCGTTTGGGCTAAATATAGAGGCTTCAGAGATGCGGCTGTTATATATCTCCCAGTTCTGCGCTGCAAAGGTGGCGACCGGCAAAAAGCCAAGGATAGCTCCCAGCACAAAGACGACTATGCCTACCCGTACCGCACGTATCAGCCGCATCCTGTTGGTAATCAACTGGTGCGCTAAAACCGCCAGCAGAATTACCGGCACGAGACGCGATACGTAATAACCCTGCAATGCCAGCCCAAGCAGCACACCACCCGCCGCGTAGTAGCCGAGTCGCCCGGTACGTATAGCCTGTACTATGCAAAGGTAAATCGCCACATCGAGCGCGACGGTGAACATCGATACGATTCCGAGGCGGCTGAATGTTATATTCCACACCGACACAGCAACCAGCCCTGCGGCAGCTAGCCCGGCACGCCAGCCATATAGCTTTGACGCGAGCAAGTAGATCATCGGAGCTATGAGGGAACCTGCCAGCGCGGGGAGCAAGCGCAGAGGCCATACTGTGCCGCCAAACAATTCGAGCACCCAGCCCAGGAAGTAGAAATAGAGCGCACCCATCTGCGTCCGCTCGGCGACAAAGGTCAGATGGACGGCGTTCGGAGCGAGAAGCTGCCTGGCGACCAGGCCGTTCTGTGCCTCGTCGAACCAGATGCCGGGTGGGACAATATCGAGGTCCGATACCCGCAACACAAGTGCAAGAGCAAACATCCCCGCCATCAGCACCCACTCTACACGCCTGGGCAGATGGTCGCCCGGTATGTACTCGGGCCGCTCGGACGGTACGTGCGCCGATCTCTCCCACACGATGAACGCGGCGGAGAAGAAGAGCAAAGAGAGGATATAAAGCAGCCATGACCCATTGTTAGCGGCCCAGCTGGGTGGACCGGTCTCTGGTTTAGCACTGTTCAGGGCGACAAACAGAGGGGTAGCAGCCAGGGCACACAGGATCGAAAGCCCCAATAGTCCGGTAAAAGCCCTCCTGCCGCCAGAAGTCAGACCAGCCAGAAGCGACGGAGATTGCGCAGGCAGCAAGCGAGGCACCGGCCAGAAACCGGCAACAAACAGCAAAGCAGCCACGCCGAATAAAAGCCAGCTTATGACCGGGGGAGGATCGACAGGGTTTAGAACACGTCCTTGCTCGACCAATTGCTCGGCATAGAGAGCTACTCCAAGAGCCGCAACGCCCAGCAGCCACAGCCACTTACCTGCGTTGCCCATCAGCGAGAGTCGAGCGCTACGGGCCGGGACGGCAGAACCGGATGGAGTTGTTACTGGAGCCGGAGATGTAAATTGCATAGAGGTTCTGGTCACCCTGTACACGCAAATGTCGCATCTGCCATAAGATCGGCGCAAGGCTATGAGTGACCTTTGAAGATTACCCGTCTATTGTACCCAAAAGTAGGTAGAGTTGGCAATTGACCGTGTGAGACTCAAGTCCACTTGAATTGGGCCGTATCAGCTATTGACTCTAACGTTACGTAACCCTTTATACTCTAAGACAGAAAGGAGGTTACAGCTGTGCAACGTTTTTACCGCAGCGGGCAGTTCGCGCGCAAAGCGGCGGTCTCAATCAGGACACTACGCTATTATGACCAGGAGGGACTGTTATCACCCTCCCAATACAGCGAGGCTGGCTATCGTTTGTACACCGATGACGACCTTGTGAACCTGCAACAAATCCTGGCTCTGAAGTACCTCGGCCTCTCGCTGGACGAAATCAAGGCGCTGTTGCGCCCTGGTCGAAATCCTCGGAGCCTACAGGAGGTACTGGTTCAGCAAAAGGAGATGATGCAAGCCAAGCGCGCGCAGCTTGATGGCATCATCCACGCGCTCGATGAGACCACGAAGCTGTTGCACGACAGCCAGTGCGATTGGGATTCCCTTGTTAGAGTGATCCAGGCGATACAGATGGAACAGAACAAAGAGTGGGTGAAGAAATACCTCACACCTGAACAACAAGAGCAGATGAAGAGCCTATCAGAGCAGTCATATAGCGACGAGGCCCATGAACGGATGGCGGCACGAAATATCGATTGGACGGAGGCAGACCAGGAGCGTGCTAGCGGGCAATGGGCCTCAGTATACGCGGACCTAGCGCGGCTTGCGGCAGAGAACGCCGACCCGGCAGGCGTGGAGGCCCAGGACCTGGCGAAACGCCACAGCGACCTCATCGCGGACTTCACCGGCGGCGATCCTCAAATCAGCAAAGGTCATAATCGCTGGTGGAAGAACCACGATGCCCTGCCGGATGCCCAGAAGCCGTTCCCGTCGCCATACAGCCAGGAAGAACAAAAAGCACAACAGGCCTGGATGGAGCGAGCACTTCAGATTTACCGCCAGCGACAATAGGTGGGGTTAGGGATTAGGGTTGATGAGACACTAAAGTTGCTGTCTGTTATAGTATCAATGTAAGTTCGATACCAAACAAGCTACTTCCTACCTGATCCCTACATTTGGAACAACCACACACACTAAAGCTACTGGCGGTTGCCGATTACGTAGAGCCTCATCTTTACGACAGTTCGGTCAACACCAGGCTACCAAAAATCGACCTGCTGGTTAGCTGCGGCGACCTCCCTCCTTATTACCTCGATTTTCTTATCACTAACCTGGATGCGCCAATGATCCATGTCATTGGCAATCATTGCTCTGCACCTCATAATCTAGAACAGCGTTGCCTTCCCTCAGCGTATCCAGGTGTATTCAATTTACATGGGCGTCTGAGCAAGATAAGCACAGGTGACGGCATGCTACCTTTGCTCGTTGCCGGAATCGAGGGAAGCCCCCTCTACAACAAAGGGCCACACCAATATACCGAGCAGCAAGTCGCCTTCTACCTGTTGAGTATGGTGCCGGGTCTGTTGAGAAACAAAGCGCGCCACGGACGCTACCTCGACATACTCATTACACACGCGCCTCCCAGGGGAATACACGACAACAGCGACATCGCTCACCAGGGCTTCACTTCGTTGTTACCATTCCTCGAGCGCTTCAAGCCTGCTATCCTACTCCACGGACACACCCACCGTTACGACCCTACCCTACCGATGCGCTCCCGCTACAAACAAACGGAAATTCTTAATGCCTATGGTCATGTCACCGTAGACCTGACGGTAGAGACAAACGCACATAAGTCCCGGCCTTCGAGTACCTGGAGTCGCTGGGTTATAATAAATAGAGCCAGGATGGAAATCACAGCGTAGTGAATTGGCCTGAATTGCGGAAGCAAGAACCTGCCCTCTAGGCCATTACGAAGCAAGAGACAGGAAACTACTGCAATGGATTTACCAAAGTAAGGGGCTTCAAGTGGACGATAGCACTAACGGCACACTTCAAAGATATGTAGCACGGACAGCACAGATGGATTTCGAGCGAGCGCGGCGAAAGGCGTTTATGGACGACCTCATATCGATGCTCAGTCGCAAGCCAAATTGGCTCATGTCTTTCGAGGATGTTCGCCAGGCACTGCCGATAAAGGGGCAATTCTACAAAGGCCATGAGGAAGTCCCCCTGTCGTCCATCATCGGCAGCGTTGACCGTTACCACGACTTCAACCGCAGGTTCCTCCCTACCCAGAGGCACACCCAACCTCGCTGGGAAAGCGTCGACCGCGCAACTCTTAGCGATATAGCGCTTCCGCCGGTGCAGCTTTACAAGGTAGGCAACGTTTACTTTGTAAAAGACGGCAACCACCGTGTGTCAGTGGCAAAAGAAAAGGGGGCGGAGTACATCGACGCTGAGGTGATCGAGTGCCCCATCAACGTTCCGCTATTACCCAGCACGGATCCCCGCGATCTAATCCGCCTGGGTGAATACGCCCGCTTCCTGGAGCAGACCAGGCTCGATAAGCTGAGGGACAATGTCTGCATCGAGTTTACCTCCCTCGGACGCTACGACGTGCTGCTTGAGCATATCTCGGCCCACCGCTGGTATATGGGCATTGAGCAGAAACGCCCTGTTGACTGGGAGGAGGCCGTAGTCGACTGGTACGACAATGTCTATCTACCCGTAATCAAGGTAATAAAAGAGACCGGCATACTCGACGACTTTCCTGGCCGCACACCCGGCGACCTCTATCTGTGGATTATGGACCACGGTTGGTACATGCATGAAGAGACAGGCGAAACGGTTGGCCCGCAGACCGCCGCACTCAGCTATGATGCTAAACATGCGAGCTGGACCCGAAAGGTAGTGCGCACGCTACGCCGCTTCCAGGAAGCCGCCACGGCCCCCTTAGTTATGTCCGCACAGCACATTGCCCGCGCCCTGAAAGCGAGCCGACACCAGGAGTAAGGCTTCGCCAGGACATAACCTGAGAATCGAAAATAGCACTAGAAATCGCCCGCTATTTTTAGTATAGTTATCTTGAGACGCCTATTGGCCCACGTCTTTTGGCATCGGCTACTCGGCTACTCAGCAGAAGCACCCACGGTGTGGGCCAGGCCGAAAGTAAAATGGAGGAACATACCATGCCCTTACAAGTAGTACAGGGTGCGATGATGCAGTGCACCATGGGTTTAGCTCCAAGCACTCTGTCAGTTATTCCTATGGGAACGCCCGTTAAAGGAGGCCCGATGATAGCTGCCACTATCATGGACAACAAGCCGATGGCCAATATAGCGCCCTTCGGGATGTGCCAATCGCTTGCTAATCCTACGGTCGCTTCAGCCACCACCGCCGCTCAAGGTGTTCTTACACCTATGCCTTGTATTCCTGTAACTACGGCACCGTGGGCACCGGGTTCACCCACAGTTATGATCAACGGCAAGCCTGCATTGAACAGCACGTGCAAATTGATGTGCAACTGGGCAGGCACGATAAGCATCACCTCCCCCGGCCAGACCACTGTCAATATACCCTAGGCGATCAATATATTTATATTAGCACCCAGCCCTGCCGCGATGGTAGGGCTTCTTTTTACATCAGCCCAATCTATTTCTATGCTCGTTTGCCTTGCGCTCAGTCACAGCCTTATGCTATAAGGGAAGACTGCTAACCCATTCACCCTCCAACAGAGTTATATGACCGACCGAACACCAACCAGGCAGAGAACCGGCAACGCCCCAT
>JBBRVL010000171.1:0-7934 GCA_038246925.1 Chloroflexia bacterium | reverse complement strand
GGCGTGTCTTCGTATCCCGCAGCTTTGATGAAATATTGGCGCAATTCAGGCGGATAATACCACCAGAGAACCGCACCCAGGTCGAGGGCCGGGTCGTCGAGCGACATCAATTCGAGATCTATGATGTACAGTTTGCCCTCTGGGGTGAGGAGCATATTCGCATTGCAGAAGTCACCATGGGAGGCGACAAGCCCGGCTCCGGGCACCTGCATTGCCTCTTGCTCCAGGTGGACCAGGGCTTTATCTATGTACTCGACCCCATCCGGCACCAAGCCCCTGTATATTGACCATTGCTGCTGAACATAGGAGAGCGCCCTGAGCGCGCCGTCCCTGTGCAAGTCTGAGGCGGGCCTGGGAAGTGTCTCTATAAGGCGCGGGTTATGGTGCATCTTGCCTACTAGGGCGGCTATTTGCTTGCTGTGCTTCCTATAATCGCTGCTGGATGGGCTGCGACCCTGTATCAGGGGCTGCACCATAACGGTCGATCCATCAGAAAGATAGCCCGATGCTAACACAAGAGGAGTTAGACCGGCATCGGACATGGCAATAGCTCGTTCTAGGTAAGCGCCGACTTTGACGAAGTAACTTCCTTTATTGCAGTGCGCGAAGTAGGTCTCGTTGCCGCTGCCGGGCGGCAGGGTGAAGCTCCACTCTTGAATATCGAGAGCTTTTTGGAGGAACGCCTGTACCTGTTGTTGGTGTTGTTGGCGGTTTTGCATAGATTTCGGCGTGGCAAGAGGGCATGGCGCGCCATGCCCCTACAGGCTGATTATATGCGGAGGCCGCCCTCGGTTCATAAAGTCGGGGGCGGCTTACCGGTCGTCAATCGCCCTTATTCGTATCGCAGCGCGTCCGCGGGATATATCTTTGAGGCGTTACGTGCGGGCATAATCGTAGTAATTAGCGAAACAATATATGTGACCAGCACTATCACACCGATCTGTAGCCATGGCACCTGGAACTGGATAGTCGGGGTGTCTTCTCGGAAGAACTGTACCATCTGGTAGGATGATATTAGACCGAGACCAACGCCTATCAAGATGCCCAACAGCGATATGAATGAGGACTCCAGCAGGAACGATGCGCCTACCATGCCGCGCTGGTAGCCTATCGCCCTCAGCACACCTATCTGCTGGCGGCGCTCGACCACTGCGCGCGTTGATATCACCCCAAGTGCAGCTACGCCCACCAGGAGGCCCAGCGCAAGGAAGCCCTGGAGCAGCCCGTTGAGGCCGTTGCTTACAGCCAACCGCTTCTTCAACTCGTCAGCTATGACAACAGGCTCCAGGCCGTTGCTCAGGAACGCCGTGCCGAGCGCCCTCCGCAGTTCTTGCGGACTCTCACCTTCTTTGACGCGGAGAAAGTAGTTAGTGGAGGGCACGGGGAAAGGCACGACCTGTTGCGCTAAATCGCGGTTGACATACAAGCCGGTGTAGAAGTTGGAGAAGCGGCTCAGCACACCGATAACTGTTACTTTGGTCGGCTTTGCGCCGGGTACGCTCGGTGCCTGTAACTCGATTTCTACAGGCTTCATTGTAGGCACTTCGGTCTTCACGCCTGTGATCGTGAAGAGAGGGCCGAAGCCAATGCCCTGGCTCTCCTGTAACTCGCCATAGATGACAGGGCTGGAGTCTATTACCACGAGTGTTGGATCATTGCGAATGGCTTCCCAGATTTCTCGGTCGGAATTGTAGCCTTCGGCGCGGATCATCATTGGGAAGAGGTTGCTTTCCAGGTAGCCATCGTCGACGAAGCGCGCGTTGTAGAAGCGCCAGCCCTCTTTGTAGCCGGGGTTAGTCGCCAGGTCTTCAGCATCAGGCTCTGTTGTTGGAGGCTTTGCGCCCGGCTGGCGCATTTGCAGTGGGAAGAGAGTCTGGCCCCCGACCGCGTCGAACTTACCCCTGAGGTTAGGATCGGCCTCTATCCCGGCGTTGATGTCCTGTATGGGATTGGCGAATGAGGCTACAGCCTGGATGTCGTAGCCACCGGAGACTTCTGGCTTGTTGGGGTCAACCTGCTGGTTGATCTGGGTGAGTACCGAGATCACTATCAGCACGAACATGATCAGGCTGAACATGGCGATTGCCATGCCGGTGCGGAATATGGCAGCCATCGGATAGGCTACCGCTGTTTTGAGCACGGGCCGCATTCGCCCTACCCGGCCCAGCACGAAGCTAAGCGCGCCGAGGAGGATGTCCGCATTGTACATGACTATCCATACAGCGCCCGCGACCATGGCGATGCCGCCGACGAAGAATTGCTCGAACCCGAGGTCAAACTTGGGCACCCCGAACCAATTATGGAGTGAGTTGATTGGCAGTGCCCAGTATATGACCAGCAGCGCCCCGGCGATTGTGAAGGCGATGCGGTCGCGTGTGGTGCGTCTCATGTGACCCCTTGCCAGCAGCCAGCGTATAGTCAGACCGAGTGCAATGATGCTGAGGGTGGCCCCTGTGTGAAATGCAAAGCCGTTGGGCGCGGTCCAGCCCTGCGCCAGTAGTGCCAGACCAAGTGTGCCGGTCACAGGGCCGCTCTTCAAGAGCGAAGCAATCAGGGAGAAGATACCGCCTAGGCAGCCCAATGGCTGCCTGGCTTTGAGTTGTCTGAATGGTGTTTTTACTTGCCCCATCAGCCTGCTGTCAGGCTTGGGCGCATCGGGGATGTCGCGGATCGCAGAGACGATGTTGAGACGCGACACACGAGCCGCTGAGATAGAAACTGTCAGGAAGGTGACAAGCATACCCAGACAGTAGGCGACGACGATGGAGCGGATTTCTACATGCGGGGTAAGGCGGAAGCCGAATGTTCCTACCAGACCGGAGATAACGCCGACCATTGCCCACCCAACCGCCACGCCGAGAGCCGCACCAACAGCGGCAGCCGCTATGTCGTAGGCCAGGCCCTCAAAGACGAACATCTGGGTTAGATGGCCGCGCTGTATGCCCACGGCGCGCGCCATGCCCATCTCACTTTTCCGCTCGGCGGCGAGCATGGAGAAGATCAGGAAGATGAGGAGGATACCTGCCGCTATCGAGAAGAGGGCCGTTCCCAGGAAGATGGTGGTAAAGACGCTGCCGATTACGTCAGCGAAGGCGAGGTTATCCTTTTTGGTTTCTTCAACGGTGAAAGTATTCGCATCGAGCAGGCCGCGCAGATTCTCGGCTACCGGAGCGCTGTTAGTTAGACCATCGGCATCGCGCAACGACACGAGCATCTCTGTTACCTGGCCGGGCGCGTTGAAGATGCGTTGCGCTTCACCCAGGTTGATATACGCCGCCGGGAATTGGCTCGTGGGGGAAGTACTCTCGACCAGTTCCTTGACCTTGAAGTCATTAGGCTTACCGGCGACCACTATCTGGACGGTATGCCCGACCTCCGCGCCCAGCTTGTCAACTGCGCTCTTGTCGAGCACGATCTCGCCCGAACCAATAGATGCAACGTCAAAGGAGGCCCCGCCTAGAGTACGGAGCGCGCCCATTGTTTCGCGCATGTCCGAGCCGACGCCTGTAATGAAAGTCTGGCCCGCGCCCTGCTTCGTGTTGGTGTCCACTAATGGACCGATTTGCTGTAATTGGGCCGACCAACCATCAATGCGATCTTCGTCGCCGGCCTTAGCTTTCAGGTCTTCGTAGATTTTTGTCTCGAACGCGGGCACGGGGCGGTTGAAGTCGGGCGGGCCGTTCTGTGCCACCACGGGGTTGACTCGTTTGATCTGCAAGTCAGTGCCGCCGAGGCCCGCTGTAAATGCCTGGCGCATAGAATAGGACATGGTATCGCCCGTTCCGAATGCGGCGGTTGCCAGCAGAGTGGCAAGCATCAGGCCAAGCACTATCAGGACGGTTTGGGAGCGCCTGCGCGGTATGTTACGCAGGGCTAATTGTGTCAAAATCGGTCTGCGCCAGGCAAGAATTACCACCACGCCCACGACCAGCAGGCTCAAGCCAAGCGTTATAGCCATAAGGATATCCATGGATACCCCAAAAATAGATTCCATTGTTTGCTCCTTGTTTGGAGAGCTATCAGCCGTCAGCTATCAGTTCAAGGTTCAAGGTTCAAGGTTGCTAATCCCTAATCCCTAATCCCTGATCCCTCGGCTACCGGGCAGCCTCAACCATTTCGTGCGTTAGCGGTTCAGTGCCCTGACCCAGACCGTAATCGGTGATGTGGCCGTCGCGCATGCGGACGATGCGGTCGGCGCGGGCTCCTACTTCGGGCGAGTGGGTCACGATGACGAAGGTCTGGCCGTTCTCCTTGTTCAGACGGCAGAGGAGGTCCATGATCTCCTGAGAGGTTTCACTGTCTAGGTCGCCGGTCGGCTCGTCGGCCCACACAATAGCAGGTTTGGTGACGAGGGCGCGAGCGATTGTAGTGCGCTGCTGCTGGCCTCCTGATAGCTCGGCGGGGCGATGGCTGGCGCGATCTGAGAGGCCGACCAGGGCCAATGCCTCTTCTGCTCTCTTGCGTGCCTCCCCGCTTTTTGTTCCCGATACGAGCATCGGCAATTCTACGTTCTCTATGGCCGACAGCACAGGGAGGAGATTGTAAAACTGGAAAATGAAGCCCATCTTGTGCGCTCGCAGGTTGGTTTTCTGGCGGTCGTTCATAGTTTGCAGCGGCGTGCCGTCAATCACAATATCGCCGGAGTCTATACCGTCCAGCCCGGCGAAGCAGTTCAGCAGGGTAGTCTTACCGCAGCCTGATGGGCCCATGATAGCGACCATCTCGCCTCGCCTGACAGCCAGGTCTATCCCCCGAAGGGCATGCACTTTTACGCTGCCCGTGTCATAGGTCTTATGCACATCGCAGGCTTCGATGATGGTTTCCCCGCTTGGCGGCGGGACTGGAATAGCATTCGCCGCCGATTTTCCGTTCATACTCATTTCGGTCATCTCCTCATACGCCCGTACATAGGGCGCATCACATGATTGATCTTCCTTCAATCTTTATTACGTGGTTGGTCCACTTAAAGTTGCTAATTTTGAGAAATATACCCTGCCACTATAGCATATTGTGAAAAAATACACATAGGGCTGGAGATGTATTTTGCATGGAAACGTGAAGACGGAACCGCCAAGACGCAAAGAGCGCCAAGTAACCGCCAAGATTTTTATTGTTTTGAAACGCAAAGGCGCAAAGGCCGCAGAGAACGCAGAGGATTTTGGGGTTGGGGATTAGGGATTGGGTGTTAGTAGTCGGTGGGCTAACTTAGCTGATAGCTCACGCTTCTCTAAAGCCAGCGTTTCCTCTTGAAAAAGAGTATTTCCAGGGATACCACGATAATTACCACGACAAGGACCCCAGGATAGCCGAAGCGGGAGGTCAGTTCAGGCATGGCCGCGAAGTTCATGCCGTACCAGCCTGTGATGGCTGCTATGCTCATGAGGATGAGGGAGAATGATGTGAGTGTCTGCACCGTGCTGTTCAGGCGGTTGCTTTGCATTGAGAGGAAGCTGTCAAGGGCGCTGGAAAGGAGATCGCGGTAGGTGTCGATGCTGTCGGTGACGCGCACAATGTGGTCGTACACGTCCTGGAGGTAAGCGACTGTGTGCCTGTCGAAGATCGGGATGTCTTGACGGGTGAGCACGTTGAGGACGTCACGCTCAGGGGCGAACACTTTTCTCAATGCGAGCAGGTCCTTCTTGAGGGCAAATATCGACTCGATGGACTCCTGGCTGTATCTCTCGAATATCTGCTCTTCAAGGGTTTCTATGCGGTCAACTATGCTGTCCATCACTGGGAAGTAGTTGTCTACAATAGTATCGAGCAGAGAGTAAAGGAGGATGCCGATGTCGCTTGCGTTATCTGCGTTGCCGTTTTGCCGGTCGCTCTGGGCTGGGTCCGACAACTGGCCTGGCCTGAGAAATAGCGGCTTCTCTTTGGGTGGCTCCGGTTTGTTTTCGTCGGCGCCCTCATCTGGGGGCGCAACAACCGCCCCCATTTCGTCGCCCGGTTGGGGTTTTAGTCCTTTGTGTTCCGCCGCAGTGAGAGGTCGCGTGCCGGGCACTACGTTTCTCAGCTTGTTGTTGACGCCTATGATCTCCACGTTCTGCCGCCACCGTCTTGCTGCTTCCTCAATCTCTTTTACAGGGTGGTCATGCACGGTGACTAGGTAGTTCTGGCCCATGAACATCGTCACTTCATTCAGGACTATAGACTCGCCTGAGCCGACGGCCGTAGCAGACATCTCACTGCCTCGTGGATCGGCTCCTTCTTCGACGTGGGGGTAGTAAGTGAGCATGTCATGGCTGTCGCTGCCGGTTGGACGGAGGAACCGTGTGCCTTTGAGGCCTCTCCTGCCGGGCTTGCTGCCATTACCCGCTGGATCGTCTATTCCGACCGCATAGAAGACGACCAAGTAGAAATTATCGTACTGGTCAACCTTAGGACGCTGGTGCCGGGACATTGCATCTTCTATGGCGAGTGGGTGCAGCCCTAGCTCTTCCTGGATAAGTTTGAAGTCCTCCGGTGTTGGCTTCTCTAGATCAAGCCACAGGTAGCGATCTTTGTGCTGCACAATGTCGCTAATGGCGGAGAGGTCCTCCACCACCCGGAACTGGTTAGCTTCGTCGCGTAATAAGGTTCTGTGCATATGAATTATGAATTTTGAATTATGAATTTTGAATTATAGATTAAGAGGGCGCTTACCAACTCATAATTCATAATTCAAAACTCATAATTAGTGTTACAGTCTACGGATGTTCTTGCCGTTAATGCCTTTTGTAGCGTTGCGGGTGTCTACTACCAGTTGAGCGTGCTTGACTATCCAGGGCCAGTCGTAGAGGGTATGGTCGGTGGTGATGAGGACGGCGTCGTAGGAGGCGACTATCTGTTCGTTCAGGTTGGCGATGGAGCGTAGGGGAGGTTGATTCTCGATTACCTGCAGGGTTGGCGCGTAAGGGTCGTGGTAGTCTACTTGTGCGCCCTTTGAATTGAGGAGGTTGATTATGTCGATGGCGGGCGACTCGCGCACGTCTTCCACGTCGCGCTTGTACGTAACGCCTAGCACGAGTATGCGGCTGCCACGAATTGCTCTTGAATTGTCGTTTAGGGCATCGGCCACGAGGTCGAGCACGTAATTTGGCATGTCGGTGTTGATCTCGGATGCAAGCTCGATGAAGCGAGCTTTGTAGTCGAGGGTCTTTAGCTTCCAGGAGAGGTAATGGGGGTCGACCGGGATGCAGTGCCCGCCGAGGCCGGGGCCGGGGTAGAAGGGCATGAAGCCGAACGGCTTGGTGGCCGCCGCGTCGATTACTTCCCATACGTCGACGCCGAGCTTGGCGCACATGATGGCAAGCTCGTTCGCCATACCTATGTTCACAGCACGGAAGGTATTTTCGAGCAGCTTCACCATCTCGGCGGTGCTGGTAGACGACACCGGCACGATCTTCTCTATTACGGTGCTGTAGAGAGCGACCGCAAGCTCGCGGCAGGCAGGGGTGACGCCGCCTATCACCTTTGGTATATTGCCCGTGTGGTACTTGGGATTGCCTGGATCAACTCGCTCGGGGGAGAAGGCGAGGAAGAAATCTTCGCCCACCCTTTGGCCTCCCGAAGAGAGCCGGGGTAGGATAACCTCGTCAGTCGTGCCTGGGTAGGTTGTGCTTTCGAGCACGATTAGCTGTCCGGGGCGGAAGTTCGCCGCTATCGATTCGGTGGCTGAGACGATATAAGATATATCGGGGTCTTTGGTCTTGCGCAGGGGAGTGGGAACGCAAATCGAGATGGTGTCAACCTCGCGCAACGCCTGATAATCGGTGGTAGCATGTAGCTTGCCAGACTCGACGGCAGAGCGGACAGCTTCGCTCGGTACGTCCTTTATGTAAGATCGGCACTGGTTTATGGCTTCGACTTTGCGCTCATCAAGATCTATGGCAGTGACATCAAACCCTGCGCGAACGAACTCGACAGCCAGGGGTAAGCCGACGTAGCCGAGG
>JBBRVL010000170.1:0-7983 GCA_038246925.1 Chloroflexia bacterium | reverse complement strand
GCTAACAACCAGCTGCTAACTTAGGGTTCAACACTGACAAACCGCCCCGCCTTCACTTGAAAGAGGCGGAGGTGGGCACGCTGATCCTGCAGGTCGCCGTTCTTATCGAAGGCAATGCGTCCTATGAAGCTCTCCATATCGAGCTTCTTCATTGCCTCCTTTATGGCAGCCGGCTCGACTGAATTGGCCGACTTCATAGCCTCGATAATGGCCCGTGCCGCTACGTAGCCGCCGGACGAGTTGCCCCCTGGATTCCTCTTGAAGGAAGTGCGATAGGCGGCGACCCAGTTGCGCTGCGGTTGCTGCTGTGCCTGCAACATATCGGGGAAGAACGAGGAGACATATGAGCCTTCCCCCGCCTCTCCGGTCTGTCGAATGAACTCAGGCTGAAAAAGCGTGTCTCCACCGACAAAGGTTGCGTTAATACCCAGTTCTTTCATTTGGGAGGCAATGATGATACCTTCCGGCAGACTTCCGGCGTAGAATACCGCATCCGGCGCTATCGGCTGAAGGGGCTGAAGCACCGGCATGAAATCCTTGTCGCCGCGCTTTATCTGGAGCGACGCCACAGGTGACACGCCTAGCTCCGTTAGCTTCCGCTCGAACTCAGCACGCAGGCCTTCGCCGTAAGGTGTGTTCGCGTAGACAACGGCAATTTTCTTTAGACTGAGCTTCTGCACCATGAACTCAGCCAGCAGCGGCCCCTGTGTCGTATCTACAGGGCAGACGCGGAAGACGGTATCGAAGCCCTGAGCCGTAAGCCTGGGATTGCTTGATGTGGGTGTTATCTGGACGATGTTGGCTGCGTGGTATACCTCTGAGGCGGGTATCGAAACGCCGCTGTCTTTATGTCCTACCACAGCCACCACGCCATCAGCGATTAGCTTGCTTGCTACCTGTTTGGCTTTGTCGGCGCTGGCCGAGTCGTCCGCTGGTACCACCTCTATCTTCATGCCGAGGATACCGCCCGCAGCGTTCTGCTCCTGTACGGCCAGCTCGACGCCCTGCCAAATCTGTATGCCGCCATCCGCCGTATCGCCTGTGTAGGGCGCGGCTACTCCGATTTTCACCACGCCGTTGAAGGTCGGGGCCGGTTTCGCGCCCGCGTCACACGCCGCCAGCAAGCCAAGAGCGATCGTGGCTAAGAGCAAATATGTGAGATTTTTTCGGGATAATTGGTTCATAAACTAATTGGTTAACCCATACACCTCGTCAAACGCGTCCGAGGTGGCTTTCAAGGCGTCCACTTCTTCCCTGAGACTATGAGATACCTGGTCAGTAGCTGTAGAGAGGGTCAACACCTCCGAAGACCGTATCCTCAAGATCTGAGAGAAGATCGTATCCAGGGTGCTCAATGCATTATCGAGTTGCGCGTGCCAACGATTGAGAGCGTCGTTGGTTTCATTGTAGTTTTGTAGCTGCTGCTGTTTTCCTTCCAGCGTCGCTTTGTATTGGTCCCTAGCAAACTCGTCAGTTGAGCTTTTCACGATGCGCTCAAGCTGCGAAATCTCCTTATTCAAGGCGCTAACATTGACATTCGATGCCTGGACAGATGCTTGCAGGCTTTGTGCTTTGATGCCGATATCATAAATAGTGCCTATTAGCTCCTCAAGGTCCCCTGTCGAGTCGGCCAGCGCCTTACGTATGCCCTGATCGGATGTTTCGGCAACGGCGCTCTCTATTTTCTTTCGTGTCGCCATTGCCCGCTCCAGGGCAGAACGATAGCCACCTGTTAGCTTCGTAAGGTCGAGCTTGCGGACGCGCTCAGGATAGAGCACCTCGTTGAGAACTTCCTTCGATTCCTGCGCATCCTGAAGAGTGCTGTATACCAGAAACGCATAGAAGGGCAGCCCCACAGCGAAGAACCACTCGGTAACGGTAAGTCCGATGATGATAGTGATTACCAGGACAGCCGCGGATAGCGGGCGGGTCATCGCATTAAGCAGAAGGACCCTGAATTGCTGGCCTCTGGTAGGTGGCGGTTTCATCAAGTAGCTGTGGGGAGCGCCCTAAAGTAGAGAATCGTCACGATTATGAGAAGGGCCAGGATCGCTATCGAAAAGATGAGGTTGATCCGGCGCTTGATAGGCTTAAGTTGAGCTATTCGCTCGGCGAGTGCCTTCGGGTTGCTTATTCCCCTGAGCCATGCAGTATCGATAGCCTTTTCCAGGTTGGGACGCAAGCCATATAGCCCCGCGCAGGCAGATGCTACCAGGAACCACCATTCTATATTCTCTTCAAGCCTGTACTGAAAGAACGCGAGCGACCAGAGGCCCGCGAACCAACCCCAGCATGCCACCAGCGTCAGCGTTTGCAAAAGCGCGTACACCCTGAGGCTCTTCTGGGTCAGAGGCTTATTTTCCACGTCGCTACCTCTCAAAAACACTCCTCAACCGGCTAAGCACCTCACCAGGCGGCGTGTCCGCAATGACGGTGCGCGGTATCTTTATATCCAACCCTGCGTCGGCATACAGGTTGAACGGGTTGTTAGGGTCGTTGTTAGTCAGCAATGGCACGTCGGGGTTCGCCGGACGGAATCCGGTCCTCAACGCGGCTTGCTGCACCGGAGGGCTATACAAGTATCGCATAAATGCCAGCGCCGCGTCCTTTTGTTCAGCGGTGCTCTGGTCCCCCATGAGGATACTAAAAGGATAGTCGCTCCACATGTTAACACTCGGGTAAAAGACTTTCAGTTCTTCGCCGAAGCGGCCCGGCGCATTCTTGATCTGCTGTGCCACCAGGCTTTCGTATATGCTCACGACATCGTATCGAGATGGGCCGTACAGGAGCATGTCGCTCATTTGCTGGTCGGCTGTAGGGGGCGCGTCTGCCACGAGGCCGCTTGCCAGACCATCGATCCAATCTCTGTAATTTTGATCCTCAAGGTCCGAGGTTGTCAGGCTTCCAGTTTTGCCGAAAGAGCTATAGGTCGCAAGGGTCGCGGCAAGAAGACCTGCGTTCGAGTTGTTGGGACTCGCCTGGCTATACTTGAAGCGGCCCCAGTTGGGATCACCGCCAAGCGCCTTCCAGCCGTCCTTGTTGGTAACCGCCGCCTGTATCTCCTTCCAGTCCACCGCCCGCCCTTTGCTGAAGGCAGCGGCTCGATCCGCGAACATAACGAAGACCATGGGCGTCAGCACCATAGGTGTGGTACCATACTCGCCTGAGCGAAGCAGGAGGTCGGTCTGGTTATTCGCCCGCCACTGGTTGTTCAGCAAGTTGACCCAGATTGTCGAAGCGGGTATCCAGGCAGTTGGAGAACTCGCACCTGTGACAATCCTGCGCATTGCGTCGCCATCGTCGACTGCTTCAAGGTCAACATGGATTGGCTGCCTACCGACTTTGAAGTTACCGCTATTGAAACTGTCGGCGGCAGGGCGCAGCCATGCACGCAGCTCGGACGAATAGAGTATGGAGATGTTAAGGGGAGGCTCCGGGTTGAGGAATGTACCCCTCGACCACCGGAACATGTACTGGCTTGCGACCACCCCCGCCGCGATCAAGAGGAAGAGGGTGAAAATGATAAAGTTTCTTCTACGCATCGCTAAAGGTGCTCGTTACTCCGCATGGGCAGGTCCGGGCACAAACGCCCAACCTGCCCCGTATTCGACCCGGATTAACTCTTACCGAATTTTTGCTTCAAGCTGGCAAGGTCATCCTCAACCTGCCGTTCGGTCTCCAGATCGGTGAAACGAGCATCAAGGTCCTGGCTGGTAACTTCGGCCATAGCTTGAGCGCGGGCCAACCGCTCGTCAGCCTGCGACTCCATGCGGCCCAGGCTCTCGTCGGCTGTCTTACCCTGGACGCTTTGGAGGGCGGAGGTAATAGCCTCCTGGGTGGCGGCGCGGCGCGTCTTCGCCACGATTAGATCGCGCTTGGCTTCGGCTTCGTCAATCTTGGCTTCGAGCTTGGCAAGCGCCTCACGTAGCTCGCTTACCTGGTCGTGCTGCGACTCCCATTGGGACTGGTAGCCGTCGGTGAGCTTTTGGGCCGTGCCTTTACGCGTCAGCGCTTCGCGGGCGAGTTCATCCTGATCGCGCTGCACTGCAAGCTCTGCCTTGCGCTGCCATTCGTCCAACTGGGTTTTGTTTCGCTCGTACATCGAGCGTAGCCTCGTTTCATCGGCCATTGCCATCGCGGTGGCGGCACGCGCTTCAGATAGCTCCGCGCGCATCTGGCGAAGGTACTCATTGACCATTTTCTCAGGGTCTTCCGCCGCGTCTATCATCGCATTGATATTCGCGTTTAGTAACGTACTTATGCGTGTTAGGATCGACATTCTCGCACTCCTCCATCAAGTCATTGGTTGGGCCGGCTACTGATTGCAGTTCAGGCATATTGTATCATAGAGGCGCGTTCCCTGACAGCGCCATATCATTATACGTCACCCGCGTAATAATGTTACAAACTGTTGCTCCACACGGCTCCGCACTAAGGTGAGACCGTCACGTACTCTCTGAAGCTTGACAACAGACCTTCCTTGATACCCGCTACACGCATCAAGTCGTCCACCGACCTGAATGACCCGTGCGCATCGCGGTCGGCAACTATACGCGCAGCGAGGACTGGGCCAATTCCCGGTAGGGTTTCCAGCTCTAGCGCAGTGGCGCTGTTCAGATTCAGTATTTCGCCTGGTGGCTTTGACCCAGGTTGAGCCGTTGAGCTATTTGTACCTTGAGAGCGTGGCGAGGGCGTTAGCCCAGCAACGATAGTAGGGTCTCCGATCTTTGGCACCCGCACATGCTCCTGATCGGAGACATAGGCTGCGAGATTGATCTGTTCCAGGTCCGCTTGGCTGCTTGCCCCACCGGCAGCCTTCAGCGCGTCATCGACCCGTGATCCTGTGGGCAATGTGTAAACGCCCGGTGACTCGACCGCGCCGCTTACGTAGATTGACAAAATAGTTGAGGTTGGAAGGGTGGCAGATGCCGCAGAGGTTGACAGGGTCGGAGATACTATTGGCTTCGCACTCGCGTCCGGCGTTGAATTTGTCGTCTCATCCATATCCTCCAAGCTTTCAATTAGAACGGCGTTAGATGGGGTAGCAGCCTGGGTGATAAGAATTAGCATGATACCCGCACCGGATATCACGATTGTGAACATGAGGAACCATGCGAGGGGTAGCCTTATGCTGAGTAACTTCTGCATCGCGTGGCTTCTCGCCTCAACGAGACGTAAGAATAATCAGTGATTGCGGCTTGAGGTCGAAAACTAGATCGCCTGCGCTTCTTGGGCTGCTTATCTTCAATATTGGGTCGCCCGTGTGTGCCGGGTTGTTGGTGGCATCGTTGAACAGGAGCCAGTCGTATTCTAGCGACGAGAACTCGCGTGGTAGGGAAATCTTCACCTGGGCCGTCTCAAGGCCGGTATACCAGAGCAGGAGAGTAGACTTTGTGGATCCTCCATAGGCCATCATACCGACGGAGCTATCGGCATTACCCTCCACAAGCCGCACCGGCAGAGAGCCGTTTGGCCTTGTCCGATATGCTTGCAGAGCGTGATAAATGGGCTTTGGCGCGGCATCGTTAGTGAGTATCCCCCACCGGCCCCAGTAACGGCTCGGACCCTGTCCGTCCTTAAGCTCGAATAGAAATGCCCTGTTGAGGCGCTCGCGCTGCATGCTTTCAATAGCCTTGAGCAGAGCAATTGCCCCTTCCACCCTGTCCGTGTAAGCGTTGGCACTGGTGTCTCCCGCGCCTTGCAGCACATTGAACTCGGTGATAAACAACTCAGGGCCGAACTGTGGATAATTGCTTGCGATTTCTCTGGCTTGGCGAATATCGGCGGCGATTTCCGATGGTGACTGGCCATAAGAATGCCAGGAAATAAAATCGATGCGCCCTTGCGCGCCTCGCGCCACCTCGTGCTGGAAAAGCTCATGTAGGTGGTCCGCCGAAAAGCGTGATATGGCGGGGCCACCGAGAGCAATAGAGGGGTCCGCTGAAAGCGCTGCCTCTACGGTTACGTCATACAGACGTAGATAGTCAGGGTAGCTTCCCTGCCAGAAGGACCACTCGTTTGGCTCGTTCCAGACCTCCCAATATCGCACACCCAATTTACGCTCAATGTTGATGTGTTTCACTGTCGCATTGACCAGACTTGACCATTCACCATAGTCCAAAGGCGGGAGGATACGGCTGTCCCCATTAGCCGAAATCGTCTCAGGCATGTAACTCAGTGAGATCATCGGCGTCTTACCCATATCAATCACTGCGTCAAGTACGCGGTCAACCTGTGCCCACTGGTAGTAAATTGCACCTGTAGTATTGCGTTGAACTATATGATAGAAGTTGAAAATGTTATCGAGCCTCACGAGGCCTGGTCCAAGCTCCATGCTTGCGGTTCGGGCGTTATCGAAGAAAGCAGGGTCGTCCGACTCACCCCCCTGCGCAAGGTCAACCTGGAGGCTTGTATCGGGAGCAGACCCAGGCCCGACTTCGAGCTTGTATCGCGGCATGTCTAGCCGCCGTTGCAGCTCGATACCGAGGTGGCCGAGCAACACCTTGTGGGGCGCGGGCAATTCGGGGTGGTACTCGAAGCGCGCACGCTCGAACCACTGTACGTCGAGGCCCTTTTCGTCGGTGTGGCGAGCGGAAATTGGGTAGCCGAACAGTGCTAGACCCCCGTTTTGCCGCCAATAGCTGGCGAACGGCTCAACTACCTCTTGTCCTGTTTCCTCGAAGAAGATACTACCTGCCGAGTTGCTAGCCCTGATATACGATGGCGAGAAAGTAGGCCCATCAAAGCCGCGTGTTAACTCTCGGCCAAGCAAACCTAAGAGTACCTCGTACTGTGTCCCGCTATTTTCGTGGTGCCATTCAAAGCGTTGGCGCTCTGTCCATTGTACGAGAAAGTCCCCCTCTCTATGTGGTGGGCTTACCGCATAGCCGAAGAGGGCGAGACCGCCATTGGCATTGTAAAAATGAGCAAATTCGGGCGCGAGCGCAAAACCTGTGGGCGACTCCGATTCTGATTCGATAGTTAATGAATACGCATCATTACCGCTTGCGACAGGGGCAAGCATAAGGGCAAAGGCAATGGAGGCCGCGATACATATCGTGCGCCTCTTGAGGGTGTGAGCAGCCTTATTGAGAGGCATAGTTCCCGTCTCAACGCAAAGTGTCGCGCCAGTCTGAGAAAACCGCCGCGCCGCCCGATTATATCATATGCTCTCAAAGAGTGGAAGCCATCGAGCTTACGCCATCAGGGCGATTGCATCTAAATTGGCTGGGGACCAAGAAGCACCTTCAGCAGATAGTGTTCGTTCCAGCCAGCCTTGAGGCGCTTCACTTTTACTCCGACTTTGGCTGTCTTTTCTCCTTTGAGCAGGTTGAGAGCTATATGGCGTAAGATAGCGAAGTTATGAGCGGAGTGGTCAGTACGTGTGCAGTTGTTATCCTCTGCAAAAGCCACGTCTAATATCCAGTGCAAGCTGTTTTCTATGCTCCAGTGTCCTCGTGCTGCCTTAGCAAACTCACATACACTCCCCATGTAGATTCCGTTTGTCAAGTGGATCATCCCCAAAGTTGGTGAAGCGGTCCTTAGCTCGCGTGTAGTACCCGTAAGCATAGCAGGTCGAGTTTGGCTCGCCCATTGCTCTGCCTTTTCAACATCTTCAATCGATTAACATTCCCTTCCACGGCTCCCTGACTCCATTCCAAGGTCATTCCCGCTGCCACTGCCGCGAAGTCCCTCAATATTCCTCTCGCATAACTTGCTAATTCCTCTATGTCACTAGCCTTCACCAACTCAATCCAATTGGCTAACTGTGCCCCTTCTCGCCGCCGCACCAACTCCCGGAAATCAGTCACCAGCCCAAATGCGAGCGTTACTTCTTTGCTCTCATGACACAACGACATCACAGTTTCATATTCTACATCAGTCAGTTCATGGAGAGCACTAAAAAGTCGGGGGTATTGAGCAGGAAGACTTGTTATTAAAAGTCCACACGTTCTCTGAAGGTACCCATGAGGTGCTGTCGCT
>JBBRVL010000169.1:0-7997 GCA_038246925.1 Chloroflexia bacterium | reverse complement strand
GGTCTACCAGGCAGCAAAGTCGCCCTACTGCGACTGTTTTGTAATCTGTAATAATGTGTATGTAGCATGGAGGTAGTTCGCGCAGGCGGACTTTGCAGGGTGTAGCCCGTGAATTTATTCGCTGGGCGGGGTTAGGGAAGCGAATTAGTTGGAGTCAATGACCCGTGTGTCCGCCCTTGCCTGTATACTGTCCCAAACAGGGCGGACACACGGGTCCGCCCCTACGGTTTTGAAATATGCCTTTAATTCAGCCCCTTGGAGTAAGCTATTGATGAATGTAGAACTTGTAACCCTTACCGGACGAACCGTGAGGCTCGAACCCCTCACGCTCGACCACGCGGAAGGCCTGTGGCGTGCATCATCACCCGACTTGTTCGCTTACATGTGGAGTTGGGAGCATACGCCTTCGCCCAAAGAGTTCAAGCAGGTTGTGCAGCGCACAATGGATGTGCCCGACTGGCTTTCATTCGCAATCGTTCTTACAGAAAGCGGGCAGGCCATAGGCAGCACATCGTTCCTCGACATACGCCCCGCGCACCGAGGCCTCGAGATCGGGGCAACCTGGATAGGTAAGGACTACCAGGGCACAAACGTCAACCCGGAGAACAAGTATCTCCTATTCCGCCACTGCTTCGAGACACTAGGGATGCTGCGGGTGCAACTGAAGATCGATGGTCGCAACCTCCACAGCCAGCGCGCCATCGCCAAACTTGGCGCTCGCCTGGAAGGAACCCTGCGCAAGCACATAATCATGCCCGATGGCTACTTTCGGGACTCGGTTATGTTCAGCATCACCGAAGACGAATGGCCCCAGGTCAAGGCCGGTCTTGAGGAGAGGTTGGGGTACATACCTTGACAATTCCATGGTAGAATTCTACTCGTATGGAACATTCCCTGACTGTATTATCCTTCTAATGATTTCGTTCTCATCAATTCCATGAAGTCTAGCCAGCATGCCTAGCGCTTCGTCTCTGCTCATCGATTTACCCGGCTCGAATGTAATTGGGTTATATTCCGGCTCTGAGCGACCTGGGGTAACGCGCAGCAATACCCAACCTTCCTCCGTACCCTCAAACGTTAGAATGACTTCCTTACCCAGTGTATCCGCAAGCCCCCGCATAAAGTTTAATATTGCATCTTCTTTGCTTTCGCTGTCGACTTCATGCGGATGAATATCGAACTCGATAAGTCTTGCCAGAAAGAAGTGGCAGTGGATGTTCACCTCCTCGATTTTGATAGCCATTAAATAGCTCTGTTCATTCCGGTTCCTGAATACTGTGGTTACGTCGGTAAACGGGGGAACATCTTCACTGTCGATTTTATAGGTGGGGTGATATGCCTTGCGCAGGAAATCTAATGCTGTCTGCCAATCCTGAAGGTTGGTGTTGAGCACATAGATATCCCGTAAACTCCCATCGATCTGCCATGCACTGGGGTACTTCATCTTATTCAGGCCTGCTCACGAATATATGCCCGGCGACCTGCTCTGTAAGGAGATGGGGTTTGCTCTGCTTTCCGGCCCCCGCTTGTACGCTGACTGATAACGAGCCTGAGCCTTCACGCCCCAGCACGGTCACGGTCGCGTCGAGCACGATGCCGATAGAAGCGACATATCGCAAAAGCTCAGGATCGTCGTCCGGGATGTGGCGCACCACCGAAGGTGTGTTGGGCGGCAACTCAACGAGGGGCACCAGGTCTTGCTCCGGCAGAGCGCCTGTGTTGCTTGGTATAGGTGCGCCGTGTGGGTCGAACTGGGGATAACCTAGCTTGGAGTCGATCCGCTCCTCAAGGTACGATGTAAGCGCATGTTCCAGCCTTTCCGCCTCATCGTGAACGCGGTCCCACGGCACGCTCAAGTGCTGGTGCAAATATAGCTCGATCAGCCTGTGCCGCCTGATTACCCTCAGCGCAGCGGCCAGCCCACTCTCCGTCAGATAAGCACCACGATACGGCGTATACTCCGCCATCCCCTGCTCTGACAACTGCTGAAGCATGGCCGTTACCGACGCGGCTCGCAGTCCCATGCTCTCGGCGATCGCGTTGGTAGTCGCCCGCGAGCCATCCTGCTGCAACTTATAAATTACCTTCAGGTAGTCTTCTACCGCCCGAGATACCACACATGCCCCCGTGTTCCACCCTGTGTGGCTTGATTGCCACACTTACAGCATATTGTACCACGTCCCATATCAACGCAAACTGACTAAGCTTACTACCTGTCTACAATCAAATAAAAGAATAAGAACCTTTGTGTTCTTTGTGATTAAACAATGCTAATTGGGGTAAAGATAGCGAAGCTGTCACCGGGGGCAAAGCATCTTGACAGAGTGAGACTCAATGGTTGCCGTTCTTCCGCGGAAGCATGCCCGGTCTCCAGCCCTAACCATACTCAACCAAGCCCTGCGTCTCTGGCCTTGACTATTGCCTCTGCTCGACCTGCTACCTGTAGCTTGCTGAATATGCTCGAAATGTGGTTGCGCACCGTCTTTGGACTTAGCACGAGTGTCTCAGCAATTTGGGTGTTGCTTACACCTTGCGCTATGAGGTTTAGAATCTCACGTTCTCGCTCGGTGAGTTGTGGAAACGACCGCTTTGGTACAGCTCTAAGCTCGGTTACGGTACTGGCTGCAAAGTAATCCATGACGCGCCGGGCGATAGCCGGGCTGAATATAGCTTCTCCTCTAGCGATTGCTTGTATCGCTCGCAGTATGTCATCCTCGTTCGCATCTTTGAGAACATACCCCCGCGCTCCCGCCCACATGGCAGCAAACACTGAATAGTCGTCCTCGAACATTGTTACGACGAGAATACCAATGTGCGGACTTATCTCCTGGATACGGCGTGTGGCTTCAATACCTGAGATAGCAGGCAGCTGTAGATCCATAATTACGACGTCCGGCTGCAACTGCTCTACCAGTGTTATGGCTGTCTCCGCGTCGTTTGCCTCCCCAACTACTTCCATACCCGGGACCGTTGAAAGCAGGGCGCGTAAACCTCCACGGAACATGGGGTGGTCGTCGACAATGATCACCTGGATAGGGTCCATCTCTTCCACTCCTATTCCCTGGCCATTGGAACAGAGGCCAGCAATCGAGTGCCTGTTCGGGGCTGACTCTCCATATGGAAGCTGCCGCCCAGTTCCTCGGCGCGTTCTCGCATCGATGCCAGGCCCACTCCTGCGGTGTGATCGGAACGCAGACCCACACCGTTATCCGACACGTCAAGTATGAGCAGATAACGGTCTTCGGTCTCTTCTATCGACAGGCGCACAATGCACTTATCAGCGGATGCGTGTCTTACCGCGTTAGTTAGCGCCTCCTGCATGATCCGGTAGATAGCAACCTCCACCGCTGCAGACAAGGGTGGTAAGGTTTCCGGTAGGTCGACCGTAACATGAGTCCCCACCTCGTCTCGGGTGCTACAGCTTTCCGCGAAATCTCGCATGGCCGTCGCAAGACCTAGCTGGTCAAGAACAGGTGGGCGTAGGTCGTGGACCACCCGACGTATATCCCCAATTGCGTTTCGCAAATCTTCGCTCGACTCAGCGATCAGGTCTTCCGTACCTGTCCCTGGGGGTAACTGCCGGCGGACGGCGCCCAGCTTTAGCAGCACGCTTGACAAGATAGGACCGAGACCGTCATGCAAGTCGCGCCGCAGACGGCGGCGTTCCTCCTCACGGGCTGTGACCAGCCGCTCACGCGACCGTTGCAGATCATGGGTGAGGCGCACAGCGTGGGCTGCCAGCCCGATCTGCTGTGCCAGAGCTTGAAAGGTACGCTGGTCGGTTGGACTAAAGCCATTACTCCCTGCTCGTGGAGCTAACACTAGCTGTCCAACCAGCTCTGTCTGGTAAACCAGCGGTATCCTCAGCAAGTTAGCCGACGTGTATGGGGGCGTTCCGTAGCTAGCGGCAATAGAAGTAGAAACAGAAGAACTGTTTGCGCGCTCATGCTCCGGCCCTTTGCCCTGTGCCCACTCAATTTGAGCAAAAGGGAGTTTCAGGGATCGGGCCACCGTCTCGACAATGGAGGGAAGGAGCTTCTCGTGAGTAATTACGTTTTCCATCTGCAGGCCAAGGCGGGCGAGAATCTGGCCCGGGTCGTCACGCTCTCCATACATGAGCCGGTTCACTCGGTCTTGTACCTGCTGCCGTAGGGGCTGGAAAGCCACGGCCACGAGAGCTGTGGCTAGCAGCGAAAGTAGTAGATTGCTGCCAGCGGAGAGTAAAGATCCAAGACCCACTACGATCAGCACGTAGCTACCTACTACAAACGCGGTCAGCGCACCGTACACCAGGGCTCGGCGGATAATAATGTCAATATCGTACAGGCGGTGGCGCAGGATCGCGTAGGCGACAGGCACCGACGGAAAGACGCCGAAGTAAACGGTGACGACAAATAGGAAGATTGCTATAAATTCGGGCGGGGCGTTCACCCAACTCTCGCCATAGATCAGCACACTGACGAAGTAAGTTAGTACTAGGGCTCCAACTCCGACAGCGGAAAGGACGAACCATTTGATTTGCTCTTGCTCGCGCAGGTTGCCACGCCGGAAGTTTACCACCGGCGCTATTATGACCAGAAGCGCCAAAGGCACTGACATCAGGCTATTAGACACCGACCAGACTTGCTGAATCCAAGGCTGGATCGCGGTCGCCACATCCAGGTAGAATGGGTTCGTGGCGGCTAGCCCAAACTGCGCCAGCGTAGTCTCTGCGGCTAGATCCACCATACCCATCACAACATTCAAGATAATCTGCGCAGCCAGCAGCAGATCAACGCCACGTACGGGTCCCTTGCCGTTAGGGAAGAAGATCGGCAAAATCAGCAGCGGGAGAAACCATACGCGGAAATTAGTCGTCATGCCGACCAGAAAGTCGAGATCATGCCTGGCGGTGAAGAGCAGCAAGCTCGCACTCCAGATAATTAGCAGCAGACCTATGATGTTGCCACGCGCTTTCCGGAGCACGAGCACTCCTATGGAGAGTGTCAAGGGCCCAAGCAGCAGTACGAACAGCGCCCGCACAATAGGCGACATGACGACGGCGAGTCGACCGGCCGAGCCTTCGGCCGGGTGTAAGAGCCAATCCGCTGTGAGCACGAGGTACAGGACAAAGTGTGCCATCGCTATAATCTGCAGTACGCGGTAGAGGAGCGAAGGCCGCTCCGCATCGGGTGCTCTTGCCCTTAGATCTGTCATCTCTTTGCCTCCGTGCATGCTCGTCCCGTGTTACGCAATCACAAGTGACACATGCGTGGGCTGCATTGTGTCGTCCGCCACCTCCACAGGATTGCCCCTAGTATACCAGCGTAATGAGTGTGCTAACGTTGGACGGGCTCACTGGGCTTGTCCGTGCACAGACGGTGAGCCTCGGAGGCTGCGTCTGTGCACCTGCCTGTACACCACCAATCATGCCAGAGATTGCGAGCAATCGACAGTGCTTGCGTTTACCTCGTCAATACGTAAACCCGAGCGTTTACCGAATCCAGTCGAGCAGCGGATGTGTGCGACGCGGTGCGCGGTGCATTGTGATAGCAACAATTAGGCTTTCGCCCGGACCAATGCACTCTCCAGGCTAACGCTGACGGTATAGCCCAACAGCATCCAGGAGAGACCGACCAAACTGACATTCACCCCCTCGATACCGGTCAAACTGCCGATCGCCATGCCAACGAACGGCATGATTGCAGGCAGGAACGCCACCACTTTCTTCCATCCACTCCACACATGTGCAAAAAGAGTAAAGAAGCCGTTCAACAACAGTCCGACCAGCACCGCCAGGAAGCCAAATACACCCAGAGGGTTGAACTGTACGTCCGGGTTCATGACCCGATACAGGATGCTGGCAAGTATTAGCAAGAACCCTGCGATGGGCAAGTAAGAGAGGATCCTGGAGATACGATTTGTGCCTGTGACGCGGAGTGCTATCATGCCCAGTACTCCACCGATTGACCCTAAGGCCCATATTCCCATGAGTACGACATCAAGCATATCACTCACGTAGCTGCCTTTCACAGCGAACCTTAGCCCCTCAAGAAGGTATACCGCGCCGCCGATAATACAGATTGTGCCTAGTAGTCGTGGGTTCATCTTTGCTCTCCTTTTGAAGTAATTTGAAGTAATTGGAAATCTATCAGGGGTATCATTGCCGCATCGTAGCTAAGGTCGTTGCAACACAGTCTCCTACGCTGTCGATGTCAGACTTCTGAACAACCGGCTGATTCTGCTTTGCATTCAGGCGAGACTACCCTGAGTCAAGAGTAGCAGAGCGAGGCCGAAACGTAATGGGGCGTGTGTCCCAACCTTTGTCCCAATTCTCATGGGACCAAGCTATCGGGAGGCAGTGGCAGGTCGGAACTTGCACCATCATGCCTGGTCCGAAAGGACACTTCAGAGGGACGGTACTTGCCCATCCTGGGCCTCCCTCCGTCAAGATACGCTGTCTTCAGGTGTGTCTTACCGCCGATTAAACGGAAGGCTTTGGGTGCCCCGCGCCTATCTGCGCCTTCTCGTACGCCTCAGCGAAGGTAGCCCCTGTGCCCATCGATTCGCCTGTGCTCTTCATCTCGGGGCCGAGCGTGCGGTCAAGGGCAGGGAACTTGTCGAATGGCAATACGACCGACTTCACGGATACCTTGCTTGGTGGAGCCGGGCGCTTCAGACCAAGCTCCTCCAGGGTCGCGCCCATAATCAGACGGGTTGCGATGCGGGCGAGGGGCACACCTGCTGCTTTGCTGGCGAACGGCACAGTGCGGCTGGCTCGTGCGTTTACTTCCAACAAGTATACTTTCCCCTCATGTAAAGCGTACTGCACGTTGATGAAGCCGACGATGCCAAGCTCCCGCGCCAGGCTGCGTGTGTAACTCTCTATCTGCTCGATTGTCTGCTCAGTCAGGTTCTGAGGTGGATACACACACGAGCTATCGCCCGAATGCACGCCCGCATGCTCGATCTGCTCCATTACAACCGCAAATACCTCGCGGCCATCCGACACTCCATCGACATCTATCTCGGTGGCCCCCTCCAGGAAGCGGTCTATCAGTACAGGGTGCTTGCGCAGGTGCGAGCCAAGTCCCGAAAGATAGCTCCTCAAATCGTCATGATTCTGTACTATCTTCATCCCACGCCCGCCAAGCACGTACGACGGCCTCACCAGCACCGGAAAGCCGATGCGCGGCGCGAACGTCTCTAGCTCCTCCTGGCTGTGGGCGATGGTCCACGCCGGGACAGGTATGCCGAGCCGCTCACATACAGCCGCCATCTGCTTGCGGTCCTCGGTTGCTGCTATCGATTCGGGCGAAGTGCCAAGTATCTTCACCCCAGCTTCCACCAATGAATTGATCAGATTGAGCGCCGTCTGGCCCCCGACCTGCGCGATGACCCCAAGCAGCCCATCCTGCTCGCTCTCGACTACGTTCAACACTTCTTCAAGTGTTAGCGGCTCGAAGTAAAGCCGGTCACTCAGGTGGTAGTCCGTGCTGACTGTCTCAGGGTTGTTGTTGATAACGACCGCCTTAATGCCTGCTTCCTTTAGAGATTCAACAGCATGTACCGCCGAGTAATCGAACTCTATCCCTTGTCCGATGCGTATAGGCCCACTACCAAGCACAATCACCTTCGCACCGGGCATAAGCTCGGCTTCATCTTCGGTTTCGTAAGTGGAATAGAAGTAAGGGGTAGTAGCAGCGAATTCGCCCGCGCACGTATCGACCATCTTGTAGGTCGGCTTTATGCCAAGCTCGCGTCTTCTCTGCCTCAGCGCGAGGCTCTTCTGGACGGGTGTATCTCCTGGTATGCTAGTATCGAGCGAAATGAGTTGCTCATCGCTGAAGCCCATCTGCTTGGCTTCCCTGAGCAGGTCGTCCGTGATCCCCGCCCGGCATCTGCGTTCCATCTCCCCAATTGCCTTGAACCGCGTGATGAACCAGGGGTGAATACCTGATAGCCTGCTGATCTCCTCCAGGCACCAGCCTTGCGCGATGGCATTGTATATAGCGGCG
>JBBRVL010000168.1:0-7999 GCA_038246925.1 Chloroflexia bacterium | reverse complement strand
CCTCAACCCTGACGGCACGCTACAATCTTCAAGGCGGCGCTTCCCATCTGTAGCAACCGCGCTCATAGAGTCGACCCCTCTGCAAAGTTGGTTTTCCGGCTCGCGCCTGCTTCGAGATTTCTACATGCTCGACAGGCCGGACGACGAAACGCAGCCGGTCGATTGGCTCAGTGGGGCCGCGCTGATGTGCCGCCGAGAAACCCTTATGCAGACCGGACTGCTTGACCCCGGCTACTTCATGTTCAGCGAAGAGGTTGACCTCTGTAGGCGCGTAGCAGGAGCAGGTTGGAGCATAGTTTACCTGCCGAGCGCCCAGATAGTTCACTATGGCGGCCAGAGTACCGGTCAAGACGTGCCCGCCCGTCACATCCACTTCAATACCAGTAAGGCCCGTTATTTCCGTCTGCATGAAGGAAGCTTAGTCGGCCGGGTCGTGCGCCGGTATTTGCTTGCTGTATATATTACGCAGTCTATGATTGAAGGAGCCAAGTGGCTCGCGGGACATAAGCGTACACTCAGGGCAGAGCGTCTCAGGATGTATTCTCAGGTGCTCAAGTCCGGCTTGCGAGAACGGCGTAAAAGGCCTCGTGCCTCGGATACAGCCTTGCTTATTACAGGGGAATACCCTCCCGCACGCGGCGGAGTGGGTGATTATACATGCAAGCTTGCCCTTGCGTTGGACTCTCTACAGGTAGGCACGCGAGTCTTAACAAAGCAGGCTGTATCTGTAGGTGAAGAGGGCAACCACAGGGGGTTGCCCCTACCGAGCGAACCAGGTTTGCCGGTTCCTCTTCTTACTGGGCGGATTGATTTCGGGTCTGTGATACGAGCGTTGAAATTTAGCCGAGCTCGCATAGCCCACATTCAGTACCAGACAGGGGCTTACCAGATGCGCCCTACCGTAAACATCCTGCCTATGCTGCTTAGACTCCCAGGGCACGGGCTGTCAGTCGTCACCTTCCACGACCTGCTGGTTCCATACCTTTTCCCAAAGGCAGGACCTTTCCGAGAGTGGGCCAACCGCCTTCTGGCACGCACCGCTTCAGCAGTCGTGGCAACCAATCCAGAGGATGCCCATCGCCTTCGAGCCTGGGGCGTGCGGCGACTGAGGGTAATACCTATCGGCTCCAACATACGGAACAACCCCCCGGCGGACTACGACCGCGCGGCGTGGCGTAATCTTCACTCGATAGAACCGGCCACAGTCTTGCTGGCTTACTTTGGCTTCCTCAATAATTCAAAGGGATTAGATGATTTGCTCCACGTGCTTGCTGAACTGAAGTACGTAGGAGATTTCAGGCTAATGATGGTTGGCGGTGGCATCGGCGCGAGCGACCCCACTAACAGCGACACGGCGGCAAGACTAGATAGTGTGGCGGCTGATCTCGACTTGCAGGATAGGCTTATCTGGACAGGCTATCTCTCGCCCCAGGAGGTATCGGCCGCGCTCCTCTCGGCTGATATGGCGGTGCTTCCCTTTGCAGATGGAGCTAGTTTCAGGCGTGGCAGTCTCCTGGCTGTCCTGGAGCATGGGCTACCTGTGATAACTACACAGCGCAATCCAGATAAGCCTGCGGAAGAGGCAGCTTCGTGGCCCAAAATGATTGACGGTGAGAATATGCTTCTCGTTCCCCCCGGCGACAGGGAGGCGCTTGCGCGGGCCGTACATAGGCTGGCTACCGACAACAAGCTACATCATGCACTTTCTATAGGAGCGTCCGATTTAGCACGCTATTTCACCTGGGGGCGAATAGCACGCATGCACGTCGAGCTTTACCACGAGTTGCTAGATTCACGAAAATATCTTGCTGAGAATGGGAACACGCAAGTAGACAAGTAACCGGTATACAAAAAGGAGGCCCACAATTGGAGCCTCCTTATTAGCGTACTTTATTAGCGTACTTTGAGTTGAGTTTAGCCCTGGTCCCCACCCTCACGTGGAGTGCGCTCGCGGTCGTAGCCACCAGGTCCGCCCGATGGCCGGGGTCCGTAGCCACCGCGTTCGCCCGCGCCTGGGGCTCCAGGAGCGCCGGGGCCGCCACCCTCACGTGGTCCTCGGTCGCCACCGGGAGGAGGTCCGCCCTCACGCGGCCCACGATTGCCGTAGCCGCCATCACGAGGAGGGCCACCACGGTCGCGGTCGAAGCCGCCGCCGGGCCGTCCGCCTCTATCGCCAAAGCCGCCACGTCCACGGTCTCCACCGCCTCCGAAGCCGCCACGATCGCGCTCTGCTCTGGGCGGGGGTATCTCACCTGTAAGCACAGCCTTGCGCGACAGACTCACCTTGCCCTGGCGGTCAACCTCGATCACCATCACGTTGATTTCGTCGCCGATGTTCACCACATCCTCGACACGCTCAACGCGGTAATCGGCCAACTCTGAAATGTGGACGAGGCCGTCCTTGCCGGGCAGTAGCTCAACGAATGCGCCGTAGGGCAGAATGCGTACAACTTTGCCCAAGTATATCTCGCCGATCTCCGGTTCCTTCGTGAAACCCTCGATCATACGGATAGCCAGCTTGGCGCTCTCACCGTCGGTCGAGGCCACCAGCACTGTGCCGTCATCCTCGATGTCGATCTTGGTGCCCGTCTTTTCAGTGATGCCCCTGATGTTCTTGCCGCCTGGGCCGATAAGCGCCCCGATCTTCTCCGGGTTGATCTTGAGGCGAAGTATGCGCGGTGCATATTGCGACAGCTCTTCGCGCTTCGCTGGCATTGCCTCGTTCATCTTACCGAGGATAAAGAGCCGCGCTTCTTTTGCCTGGGCGAACGCTTCTTCCATGATCTGGAAGCCGAGGCCCTGGGTCTTCAGGTCGAGCTGCACACCCGTAATCCCCTTCTCTGTGCCCGCGACCTTGAAGTCCATGTCACCCAGCGCATCCTCGACGCCCTGGATGTCGGTTAGTATCTGGTGCTTGCTTCCGTCCTTGCTCTCTACGAGGCCCATAGCGATCCCAGCAACGGGAGCCTTCAACGGTACGCCTGCGTCAAGCAGCGACAATGTGCTCCCGCAGACCGAGGCCATCGAAGATGACCCATTGGACGACAATACTTCGCTGACCACGCGGATCACATAAGAGAAATCCTCTTCGTCGGGAAGTACCGGCACAAGCGAACGCTCGGCTAGTGCGCCGTGCCCGATGTCGCGGCGAGAAGGCCCACGCGACCTGCGTACCTCACCCGTCGAAAATGACGGAAAGTTGTAGTGATGTAAATACCTCTTCTTGTCCTCGAGGCCGAGGCCGTCGAGCATCTGCTCATCCGCGCCTGTGCCGAGGGTAGTAATGGAGAGCACCTGGGTCTGGCCGCGGGTGAAAATGGCTGAGCCATGGGTTCGCGGCAGCACGCCCACCTCAATTGAGATGTCGCGGATATCCTTGGGGCCGCGTCCGTCCGGGCGCTCACCGCGCTCCAGGATAGCCTGCCGTACTTCTTCCTTGAGGAGTCCCTCAAACGCCTTAGAGACGTTGCCTGGGCTGAATCCCGCCTTCTCGGCCTCCGCCGCTATATCAAGCTCCGAGAAGTGGTTGATCGCTTCTTGCTTGAGGGCGGAGGTCTGTGCTTCACGTATAGTCTTGTTCTTATTATAGGCTTCATCGCGCAATCGGCTGCCGAGGAACTCTACCAGGCGGTCTTGCAGGCTCGTGTCGGTCTTGGGGGGTTCCCAGGCTCGCTTCTGCGGCTGGGCTTCTTCAATCATGCGCTTCTGAATCTCGACGCTCGGCTTGATGCCCTGCTCGAACCCAAACTGGATCGCCTTGAGCATTACTTCCTCTGTCAGCTCATGCGCGCCTCCCTCTACCATGATAACAGCGTCGGCGGTGCCTGCTACGAGAAGCTCAAGCTCCGACTCCTGTAACTGCTGTGCGGATGGGTTCAGTACGAACTCGCCGTTGATGTAGCCAACTTTGGCCGCGCCAATCGGCCCCTCAAAGGGCACCTCGGACAGCGACATGGCAGCCGACGCCCCAATCACCGACAAAATCGCAGGCTCGTTCTCCTGGTCGCTCGACAGCGTGGTAATCGTCACCTGAATCTCTGCGCGCCACTGCTTCGGGAGGAGTGGGCGGAGGGGGCGGTCGGTGAGGCGGCTGGTGAGGGTAGCGGTCTCGGTGGGCCGTCCCTCGCGCTTGATAAAGCCACCCGGTATCTTTCCGGCGGCATACATCTTCTCTTCGTAGTCAATAGTGAGGGGGAGGAAATCGGTCCCTTCACGGACCTCTTTGGCGGCGACTACTGCAGCAAGGATGATCGTCTCGCCGTACTGTATCGTACAGGCGCCTGATGCTTGTTCGGCAAGCCTGCCTGTCTCTATTTTCATCTCGCGCCCACCAATATTGGCGCTATATGACTTTACTTCTTTCACTTTGGTCTCCTATCAATCGTCAGTCGTCAATTAGGTGGGGCCGTATCAATTTCGACCGGCTCTTTGGATAATGGGAACGAGGCTGACTTGTAACTTAAACTGGGGAAAGCCGATGCGCGTAATCCTCGATCTCAGGAGTCACCTCCGAGAGATAGTAGGCGCGATCAGCAAAAAGCCCCGGCTGTAGTGGAATTACGAACCGGAGCCGGAGCGGAATATAACGTCGCGGATGCCCAGACGCTCTATTATCTGGCGATAGCGGGCGATGTCTTTCTTCGCAAGGTAGGCGAGAAGCCTGCGCCTGCGACCAACCATCATCAAAAGGCCCCGTCGGGAATGGTGGTCCTTCTTGTGGGCGGTAAAATGACCCCTAAGCTCGTTGATGCGTGTCGTGAGTAGCGCTATCTGCACTTCGGGCGATCCCGAGTCGGTTTCGTGTACCTTGTACTCGCTAATAACTTCCTGCTTGCGCTCGGTCTGCAATGCCAAATTGAGATCCTCCTGGGCTTATCTGCCCACAAACGGCCCATCCTGGGGCCTTACATCTGTTCCGCGTTCTCTGCTGCGGGGAGGCGTAAACTCTATCTTTTTACTCTCCACCTTCTGTAAGCGATACCGGCAATTATAACACATGACTTACATAGGCACAAGGCAAGCCGCGCCGGATCAAAAGAGCCGAATTACTATGCCCAACCAACTCAAGGACTAAGAAGAGGGGACTCGCCGCGCGAGTCCCCTCTTGATATCGAGCTGGCCCTATTGCTCAGGGGCTACCAACCCCTCTGGGCAACACCGCGCAGTTCTGAGGCGTGTAAGTTATCCTCAGTCCAGGCACCAGCACGGGCTGGTTGCACGAGAACTGAGTGTATACGTTTATATCGCGTTGGATACCGGCGACTGCCTCCGCTCCGTTGTTAGCGTTAGCACCGATGATTACGGAGATAGCGTTGGATCCTTCGGTCAGTAACGCCTCGAAGTTGGCTTCTCCATTGTGGTTAAAGTAGGTAGTGTTCCACCTTACCACGAACTGGCGGTTGGGCGCTGTGCCTAGCACCTGTGTATAGATGCCACAACCGGGGCATGTATTGGTTCCGGTCATGACTGTCATCAGGTCATCGTAGTAAGGGAACAGTGTGTTGAAGAAGTCGCCACCGGTCGTCGTTGGGTCCACAGGCATGCAAGTGTCGTAGAAGAACGGCTTGGTCGATCCTGTGGCGAACTGCAAAGTACCATTAGACCCGGCACGTGCCGCAGTGACAGGTGTGCCGTAGACCGTGATCGGGAACGGTAGTGTTAGGTCCGTGGTGCAGTCGTCACAGCCTGCGCCGTCAATGCGAGTGCCGCCCGTGATAAATGTTGCGGTAGCGGTAGCGGTTGTGTATGCACAGGCGCCAGCTGTAGGTGTAATAGTGGGTGTGTTAGTAGCTACTGGAGTGTTGGTAGGTATAGGGGTCCGTGTGGGCTGCCCAGGCTGACACGGGTTGATCGTGATGGTGTACTGAGCGCAGCCTATGTTAGGACTGTTCTCGTAGACCACAACAACGGCGGTGCTCCCTGCGGGCAGGTTGAACGAGTAGGAGTAGCTTGGGCCTGCAGCGCCACCATCGGCCAGGTAGTTGGCGCAAAGATTCATCGGGTCGTATGTGCCCAGGTAGGCGATACTTCGGGCCGAGTTATCTCCGCAGTTCTGGACGATATTCACAGTTACGCACTGAGCAGCGCCTGTGCTATTCGTGTAGTTGTAGCTGTCGTAGTGTCTGACCAGCGCTGGCGACTCCAAAGCCGCACATGTCTTGGGAACCGCGCAACTGCTGACCGGCGACCCGTGTCCGACACGACCTGTTTGCACAGGGTCGTTTGTGTCAATCGATCCGGTCACCCTGATACCACCAGGGCATAGAGTGGCCGTTGCAGTGGGTACTACTGCCGTAGGTGTGGCAACTCGTGGCTGGCAGTCAGGGAAGAAGGTGTTAGCCACAATCTTGGCCGACTGCCCCCTCGTTACGTCGTTGCCGGGGCGGAAGTAAGGCTTGTTCTCAGGTCCGACACAAGGCTCGAACGGCCCGCCGCATGGGTAGCCTTGCATCACATTGCGAGAAGCTAGGCGCTGTATAAACTCGTAGAAGGTATGTGTAGGTGGAACATCCTGGAAGGTTTGTCCCACAGGAGGCTCAGTGAAGCCTGCCGCATTGGAGACTATCTTAGAGGTCTGCCCCCTTGTGGCGTTGGCGCCGGGGCGGAAGTATGGCCTGTTACCCGGGGGTACGCAAGGCTCGAATGGCCCTCCGCAGGCGTATCCTGTCATATACCCACGTTGGGTCAGACGCTCTATGAACTCGTAGAAAGTCTGGGTAGGTGGCACATCCTGGAACGTCTGCCCGCTCACAACTTCGTTGAAGCCAGCAGAGTTGGAGACCATCTTGGCTAGCTGCCCCCTGGTGACGGGATTGTTGGGGCGGAATGTCCCGTCCGAGTAGCCTGATACTATGCCACGGCATGCCAGGCAGCGGATATTGGCGTAGAAAGTATTGCTGGCAGGTACGTCTGTGAACTGGATTGGGCACGTGGTGGCTGTAGCGCTTGGTACAGGGGTGGGTGTATGCGTGGCGCCCAGGTCTGTACAGCCGGGGAACTTGAAGGAGCCGACGCGGGTCCTCCAGTTGCGCAAGCCGGTTGTGCGGAAGTACTCCGTTGTGTACCAGTAGGTGCAATCGTCTACGTCAACGTTCATGCTGCTGTAGTCGCCCCACCTGGGTGCGGTCGGAAAGTCCTCAGAGCCTGTGCCGTTGAACATGGTGCCCTCGCCCTGGGCCAATTGGCCGAGCGGATCTGTGACTAGGCGGCCGGCGTATCTGATCGATGGATAGGTAGTACTGTTCGATACGCTATAGCCTAAAGACATGTTGCCCTGTCCGTCCATTGCGATACTGCCCATCCAGCGGTAGAGGCCATCATTGGGCGCGAATGTGCCCTGCTGGTATACAGTCGGCGCGACGTTTACATTTCGGAACTCGTACCAGCGGATACCGGCTATGCCCGGTATGGTGCCCGTGGCGTTCACAGTTTGATTTGCGACAACCGACTCATGGGTAGCAAACTTGCGGTACGATATCCTATGCATAAAGCGGTCGGCTATGGTTTCTAGCTGGGCTGTAGTGCCTGGTTGAGGTACGCATGCCCCTCGACTTGCGGTGCAAATAGTACTTTCGACGGGAGCTACCCCTGTAACCGGAACCGGCCCGGTGAAGGTAGAGATAGGTGGATTGCTGGTCCAGTCGACCATGAACTTGTACATGTTGACAAGGCCCACGTCGGGGTTTGTGGGATAGAAGATGTAATCGGTATTGGGGTCGGTCGGAAGTGTATAGCCATCCAGGTCTGCGGCGAGTGCCCCACCGTCACCAAAGACCGAATACTGGACAAGCCGCGCTGTTGTGCCGGCAAGCATGGCCTGGCGCTCGTAGGCAACATTTGCTCCGGCAAAGCCTCCCGGCCCATTGAAGCGGTTGGCGGTCATGTAATAGGCGTTGGGCCACATGCCGTAGTGTGGATAGTCGTCGAAGCCGATCTGTGTAGTGAGGAAGGCATAGCGATTGTAGCTGCCCCCTGGGTCGCCTGTTGTGGAGACGGCGAT
>JBBRVL010000167.1:0-8032 GCA_038246925.1 Chloroflexia bacterium | reverse complement strand
CCCACACCCGGTGTATAGGAAGTCCCGACAACGGTGTTCGCTATAAGTGTATCAACTTGCAAGACCCTGCTTGCTCGCGTCATAGGCGCATTGATATTAACCAGCCCGCCTGTTATGTCAACTGTTGTGCCTGATAGCGAAGCCGGTCCTCCCTCGCCCGCACCCGTTCCGCCACCTTGATCGGGAGATGGGTTATCGTTCTCGGTTACCCGCTGAACAGGCGGTTCATCGCACGTAGCGCATCTCTGAATAGCACGCTGCACAGCGCGGTTTCCATAAGTCTGCTGCGCCTGGCGCATGACAGATGCCTTCACCGGGCCGTTGCCTCGGCCGTTGAGACGAGGGTCGCCGATCAAAGATGTAGAGTAGCTTGGCCCCCCACTCTGTGCCATACCGCGATTTATATCAGCTTCAGCATGGGGTGAATTTGGCACCTTTGCCCGCTCGCGATGGTTATCATCGTGGTCCCGTGTGCTATCATCGGCCATATGTGCTACTCCTTCTCACCATTTCTGCCGCAATAGTATCCGTGAAACGTATGTCGGCCATCTGTTGAGCGTGTGTCGGGGCGAAATTACTAAGCAGGCTCCTCTACCTTTGTCAGGTAGGCATACGGACCAAAATCGTCGGCATGAATCAATTTGCCTATCTTCTGGTGCTCGCGGCGAACGGCCCGCACCAGATGCACCATGCTGATCGGTGTCCCGGCGTCGGCAGCGAAGAAGGCCGCCTCAAGCACGATATTCTTGATATTGCCACCACTGAGCTTGAAGCGCTTGGCAAAGTATGTGAAGTCTACATCCTCGGCGAGCGGGGCCTCCAGTGGAAATGTGCGGTGCCATATCTCAAGGCGGTCCGGCTCCTCCGGCATGGGAAACTCTATCGCCCCATGCATTCGCCGGATGAACGCATCGTCAAGGTTCTTGCGAAGGTTCGTCGCCAATATCACTATTCCGTCGTATTCTTCCATCCTTTGAAGGAGGTAGCTCGTTTCCAGGTTCGCATAACGATCATGGCTGTCCTTGACCTCACTCCGCTTTCCAAAGAGCGAATCGGCTTCATCGAAGAAGAGCATTGCATTGCTCGTCTGGCCCTCATGGAATATCTTTTCGAGGTTTTTCTCGGTTTCACCTATGTACTTACTGACGACGCCCGATAGGTCAATCTTATACAGCTCAAGGCCCAGATCGGTCGCCAATACCTCGGCTGCCATGGTCTTGCCCGTGCCTGGGGGTCCTGCAAAGAGCACGTTCAACCCTTTGCCGCGAGCTAGCTTACGGTCGAAGCCCCACTCCTCAAAGACGAGCGGCCCGTAGCGAATATGGAGGCACATTTCACGGAGCTGTGCCAGCCGCTCTCCGGGGAGGACTAGATCGGCCCATGTGTAAACCGGTATCACTTTACGCGCAAGAACACCTAGCCCCTGGTTCGAATGCGCTCGGCATGCTGTCATCAGGTCGCGCATGGTTATCGGCGAATCTTCCTTCGCGCCGGAGCTAGCAGTCCTCCACGTCGCTACGTGTCGAGCGCTATCCGCAGCGGCGGATATTTGATCACCTGTCAACTTGAATGCGCCCGTCAGCAGCGAGAGATCGACATCAGCGGCCAGCGGCGTGCCTCCATTCAACGCGTGCTCCCAGAGAAGCCGTCGCCGGTCGTTCGATGGAGCCGGGAAATCAAGCTCAACCGCAGTAGGCCCGCCTGGCACGTGGAGCGCCATGGCCGATTGGATGTCAAATAACGAACAGCCTGACCAGTCAGACAACAAATAGGCTAAGTCTTGCGGCAGCTCGGGCGTCGTCTGCTCTCTGACCGGAGAAAGCGCATCTGCATTCGCCCAATATAGAACAGCTCCCCTTAGCCTTGCTTCACGCAGAATACGCTGCATCGCCTTACGTGGCTCTGAACCTGAATTGATTAGCGTCGACGACTCAACGATAAGTAGAGGCCTGCCGAGTATATGGGACAGATGCTCTGCGGCCTCCCGCTTACCTAGCTTTTCCGGTCCGCGCATCCATACTAACAAGCCGTTGTCCGGGTCGCTGAAGGCTGCTTGCGGTGCACCAGGTCTTAGCGTCTTAACATTTGCCGGAAGGTTACTCTTCACAAGTCGTGCGAGACTATCCATCTGCTTCGGGTTCAGGGCTGCATATGGGCGCACCTGTGGCTCAATCAGACGTAATGATGCTGCAATCGCCGGATCGAGATCGTCCGCACCCAACAGATATGATGTGATACGCGGATCGAGTATAACGGGCCGGGTAAGTATGGGGCTTGATAGGGTGGTCGAGTCGTCAACAGACAACAGCAAGTTTTGTCTCAGCGGCGCGCCAGGGGCGAGTAGCGAGCGCATTTCGAGTTTATCAGCGGGCGTTGAACACCACAAGGCATTGATCAAATCAAGCGTGGTGTACTTCTTCGTCACGTCGTCTTGCACGTACGCATAGAGATTCGCGTAGGTAAGATCGAACTCAGGCGCAAGAGTTGTCAGGAGGATTGCTTGCTCACGAGGGCTTAGATTGAAAAGCGCCACGAGCGTCGCGAGCCTACCGCCTTCTCGCCCAAAGCCTGGTTTTATAGCATCAGTAGAGCCTGCGCGTGGGGTTGCCTCGCCGCCCAGGTTTGAAAGCCACAAGTCTACATCACCTTCGTCAATGACGAGGCCACGCTGCGACGAATCGATACCTTCGCCCAAAGTACTGTTTAGACGCTCAATCGCGGCCTGAAGTCTCTGGTCGAGGATGTGCAGATCGGAGATGAGCGCATCAATTGCGGTGCCTCGGTCCTTCTCGGTACCTGATGCTTTTTCCAGTTGGTTGGTCATCATGAAGCCTTAGTATGCCTACTTTTTTTCCGGTGTCGGCTTTTTCACCTCTATTGCGTCGGACTCCTCGAAAGTAGCGCCAGGGTCATCCGGTCTTACAAATGTAAAGATTCGCTTGTCCTGATCGAAAAAGTAGATTTCAGGATCATTAGGCGGCTTGAGGATGTACAGCAGCTCTCCTTTCTGGGTGCGCTGATGCACGTTACCCAGGTCATCTCCCCACTCATCCTCTACACACCCCCCAACTATCGCCTCATGTGCCGCCCGCACTTCCTGGAAGCCGGCGCCCGACGTGCAGTCTGGTTTAACCACCTCTTCCTGTGTGAGTGGGGCGAAGTTGTTTCCGCGACACAGCATACCTGCATAGAACGGCGCGGAGCCGGCCTGGTATGGAATGTAATAGCGGATGTCGCATGGGTTAATGGGAGGCTTGAATGTGATCCAGGCCAGAAGCAAGAGCAAGACCCCCAGGAAGATCAAGGGGAACTTCCAGGACTTGAACATAGGCTTATGAACAAGCTCGCCTTCGACCTCTTTAGCGTCCTTCTCGGTCCCGTCGACGGGGCGTGCGTTCACAGCGAACGGATATTTGGTCTGTTCGCCCACTAGATGGAAGCCACGCGGCTTCACGGTCATCGGCATCGACAGCTTGGTCCCCGGCTGGAGAGTGGGCGCGGCTTTCTGGAAGCCAAACCCCAACTTGCTCTCCGGGTCGCGCCCGGTTAGCTCAAGCTGGGCCTCGTTGTTTCCGCCGTTCGAGATGTTCAGGCGGAACTTGCCTCGAGAGCCGGTGACACGCTTGGGTGCTAGCTCGATCTGGAAGATGGCATAGGAGCTAACATTGATAACACCTTTGGTCACACCCAATAGCGATGGATCGGCATGGGAACGGGCGCGCACTATGAACGTGTGGTGCCCGGCGCGAGTGCCACTGCCTTTGGGCGGGTGAAGTCGAATCGGGATAGGTGCGCTGTCGCCAGGGAATAGCGAAACGCTTTGTACCAATATCGTGTACCACGAGGGGTCAATGTTTTCCAGTTCGATACTGTACTGGTCGACCGTGGAGCCTGCGTTTCGTACGTTGGCGATAAGCTCAACAGGCTCCCCACCGGCGGCGATCTTCACCTCTGGCGGCGTCAGGTTGATTACAATCGGTTCGGTCGAAGTAGGGGGCGGTTGCATCATCATAGACAGGTCTCCAGTATACTATCTCGTTGTCGCCGAGAGAACAATGAAATTGCTTACAAAACTGGTATTTTCTCAGCGATGCCCCTCCTTCGGCCCAGGCGCGGCCCGAAGCCCCCTGTCTCCCGGAGGGACATGCTGAGGCGCTCAGCGCAGTAGGCTACGCCGATGAGTATCGTTCGCGGGCATTATACCACGCGCACCCGCAAGAGTTGAGCGCTCTCCCCACAGTCCTGCGGTAACGGTAAGCACCATAACCGCGATTGCCACAAAAAGCTTTAGCATCAGCGTCCAACGTTCCCAGAACCAGGACAAACCACCGCCCATACCTCCAGAACCGCCATCATTTGAGTTATACGTCACGAAAGGTTCGGGCGTTGCAGTAGGCGCAGACCTGGGCACCGGCGTTTCGTCTGACGCTGCAGGCTCTGTAGCCTTCGGCACAGGCGTAGAGGCGACAATGGTCGGCGTAGATGTTGGAATAGATGTTGTGCCCACCTTTACAGTAGGCGTGATAGTAGGCGTGATAGTAGGCGTGCTTGTGAAGAGGGGTGGGCGCGTTGGAGTCACGGTCGCAGTGGGCGTTGAGCAGCCGGGATTGTCGAAGGTCAGTCTTAGGCCAGGCGCAATTTCTGCATTACCACACGACACTTGAGTGTAGTAAGTTGTTGATGTACCGACCTGCATACCCACAGTCGCAGACTCGCCGTTACCGTCCAGTTCCCTGCCGTATATGATGTCAAACGTACGCTGCTGCTCGTACAATCTCACTTCAAAATTGACCACGCCGCCCGTGTCCTTCCTGACAGCGCGCCAGACGATGCTGAACGTGCGGCTAGGTGCGTCGCCGTATACAAGCGTGTATATCCCGCAGTCACCGGCCGCGCAGCGGGGTCCCTCGAATGACAAGTCGTCCCAGTGGGGCAGGATGGCATATCGGAACGACGCACTCGGGAGCGTGCAGCTATTGGCTGGTGTATTATTGTTCCCGTCGAACCCGAGCGTGCCGTTATCTACCGCCCATACGCTGTTGAAGGTTCTGTCGTAGAAAGTGTATGGGAATGGTAATGGCACACTACTCGCGCATTCGTCACAGGCAGTTAGCACACGGTTCGTAGCGCTCGCGACCTGACCTGTATTGCCTGGCCTGATCGTATAGTTGGCAAGGCAACCATTACCCTCCCCACCAACAAGAGCGGTGGCGCTGGCGGTTGGAGTGACTGTAGAGGTGCCAGGAGTGCCAAAACCGAGGCACTCAAGATACTCGGTACTATTTGTAGGGGCGGTATTAGTAAGTCCTCCGGCAGCCAATCCCACGACATTGATTGGGCCACCCGCAAAATCGGCACGCGCAGTCAACGATGGTCCGCTACGCCACGTGTTGGTTGCAACGTTGTAGATGCTAGTTGTAGATACACGGGTGCCGCTAGCGTTCTCACCTCCATAAACGTAGATCTCATTTGCAATTACAGAGGCCTGAGTCCCAGAGAGCGCAACGGTCATCGAGACACCGGTCGACCAGGTGTCCAACGCCATGTCATATATCCTGACATCACTGTGCGGGCTGTCATTACGGCTTCCTCCAAAGGTGTACATCTTGCCGCCATACGTAACAGACGAGCCCTGCCCACCGGGCGCGGGGATCGGGGCCATCGACTGCCAGGTATTTGCGGCGATATCATAAGCCCATGTGTCGGGCTGCTCACCCCCGGCAGTATCGTTTATGCCACCGGCTACGTAGATTGTCCCCGCGTCTATCCCCACGTACTGGCTGCTTCGCTGGTCCGGCATTGGTGCGACGCCTGGTAACCACCCGCCTGTAGAACTATTATAAATCTGTACGACGTTACTGAAGGTGGAAGCGCCGTTGTCGCCGCCGAAGACATACAACCTGCCCGCGTCCGTGATCACGGCGCTGTGCGCGATAGGCTGTGGCTCCGCAGCAAGTGTCTGCCATGATTGGGTAGCCAGGCTGTAGCGCCCCACATAACCGGTGAGGGCGCCTCCTGTTATTATGCCACCAGCCGAATAGAAGTTCCTGCTGTCGCCAGCGCCACGATTACCGAATATGCTTGTCTGCGGCATCGAGCCTCCAGTGCGCCAAGTGCAACTTGGGCCGATCACCGCGGTGCTGGTTACCGTTGGAGTACTTGGTGTACTGGTTGAGGTTCGCGTAGTGGTGAGTGTAGAGGTGGATGTAAATGTTGATGTCGAAGTAATAGTCGACGTTGAGGTATTAATCAACGTTGGGGTTCGCGTAACAAGCGGTGTCACGGTAGGCGACCCACAGCCGGGACGGTAGAAGCGCAGACGTGTTAGCGGCGTTACCGGCGGCGAGTTGTTACATGAGTAGAGTAGGCTTCGGCCGTTCGTGCCCTCCTGGATACCGACAACCGGAGCGACGGTGTAGCCAGACAGACTGCCATATACAATATCGAAAGCCTGGGGCAGGGGCGGTGTCTCGTAGAGCACTACTTCAAAATTGTATGTCCCTGTACAGTCGTCATCGAATCGCCACTCGATGTGCTGAGCACGGTTCGGAGCCGTCCCTAATGTGGAAACATATACTTCGGCGCCGAGACCAATATAAGACAAGTCATCCCAGAACGGTAGAATGGCATAGTTGAAGGCGGAGCTAGGCAAATTACATGTGTTGCTGAGCGGATTGGAGTTGCTGATGAATCCTAGCGTGCCATTGTCGCCAACTATCGCGCTTGTAAAGTTTTGATCATACAACTGGACCGTGAACGACAGCGGTATGGTAGCCGTGCACTCGTCGCAACCGGTCAGGACAGGTATATTACCGCCTACTACAGGCTGGCCCTGAGTTATACTCACGGCGTAGTTCGGCGACAGGCAGACCGTGGAAGTGGGAGTAACGGTAGGTGTATCGGTGGGCGTGCTGGTATCTGTCGGTGTCGATGTCGACGTAATCGTAGGTGTTTCTGTACTGGTCTCGGTAGGTGTTTGAGTGATCGTAGGCGTCACAGTGCTTGTGCGTGTCGCAGTACCAGTGCTGGTAAGTGTCACTGTCGATGTCGGAGTTACAGTGACCGTACCGGGGCACTGCTGGAAGAATGTTAGCTTTGTGTTAGGCGGGAGGCTCGCGGTGTCGCAGGAGTATTGCTTGCTCCTGTTGCCGGTAGCGCGCTGGACGCCCACGGTTACGCCACTGCCATTGCGGGCAGCCTGTCCATATATTACGTCGAACTGGCCGCTGGCAGAGTTCTCGTAGAAGCGGACCTCGAAATTGACGTTGCTGGCCGCTGGCGGCGTAGGAATAACAGGCCGGTCGGAAAACGAGAGGAAGTCGGCAATACTTGAGCACGCGCCCGGCGCGATATTCGTGACCCATTCCAGGCCCGCACCGTTATCTATGTAGTCGTTAGGCCGGTAAAAGTTGCGGAAGCCCGCGCCTGGACCGGCGGTATCGCCAATATCAGACCAGACGGTGCTATAGCCATCTTCTTCATAGTCTGCCGGGCGCGTGATCGGGATGAATATCTGGTAGACGTTGCGCGCCTGATTATAGCCGCCAACCGCGCCGCTTACCGCATCGTAGTAACCATAACCGAGGTCACTCCCCTCAGTATAGAGGTCAGCAGCGTGGAAGAGGTGTACGCCGCTCTTTGTAGCGCCGGTGGTATTGCAGATAGACCAATCGTTGCGTACGTATTCCTGGCCGTTGATGTAGCTTAGTTGCTGGTTCAGGTTGAGTCCAGTAGAGCCGACCCGCAATGCGGTATTGACCTTCCAGGGATTACCCGAGCTACCGTTGCCGGTAAGGACATTGCTCAACGGAGTGTACAGGTTGGGGAGACGCCCCGCGGGAACCTGCTCCGGCCCCCACACTGAAGACCCACCTGTAGCACCTGGCACCCACAGATAAGCGCCTTCCGCGTAGCCCGCAAAGAACTGCTGGATGCTATTGCGAGCAATAGAGTAAGCGCCACTGTCGCGCACGACCACATTTATCGGAGAACCGGGGACAGAAACGTCCTGCGGACTAGCAACGTAAGGCTT
>JBBRVL010000166.1:0-8094 GCA_038246925.1 Chloroflexia bacterium | reverse complement strand
CGGACACAGGGGTCCGCCCCTACACCACCTTAACTACTTCTGCCGTTCCGGGTCTCGTCTAGGGCTGAGGCGTGGGGGCGGCCACACCAACCTGGATAAACGGGAGGGGCGTGTTGCCGCCGCTAAACTGAGGCAGCTTGCCATCCCACTTGTCAATGGCTTTGTTCTGTATAAAAAGGTCGGAAAGCGACTGCTGTTGCAGCTTTTGCGACTCGGCCTGGCCCTGCGCCTGCGTGATTGCTACTGTCTTGTCGGCCTCTGCCTTGGCAACAGCCTGCGTATTGCGTACCGCCTGCAACTGCCTCTCCTGCTCGGCCTTAAGCACTTCCTGCGCGGCGACCTGCTTGGCCTCGATGACGTTCTTGAACTCCTGGCTGGCAAAATCGAAATCTATGATAGTGAAATCATCAACGATTATGTTGTAACGCCCCAGACGCTCCAGCAGGCGAGTACGGGCTTTCGATTTCACTTCCTCGCGCTTGGTGATTAGCTCCTCGGCTGTGTATTCGGCGGTGGTCTGCTTAAATGCCTCCTGTACTTGAGGGTCGATCACTGTAGCCTGGTACTCACGCCCGATTGTCTTGAAGACCTCTTGCACTTTAGTCGGGTCGAGATGATAGTTGACCGCGATCTTGGCATTGACAGCCTGCAAGTCTCGTGAGGCTGCTGCTGCGTCTGCTTCTTTCTTCTGGGTCTGGATGCTGAACGACTCTACTCCTTCCACGAACGGAATCTTGAAGTTGAGGCCCGGCTGGAGGAGCTTGTCGGTAGCCGCCCCGAAGTTGGTTACGATGCCTATGTGCCCTGTTTCAACCCTTGTAGTCGAGCTAAACGCCAGCACAACGAGCAGCAGCATGACACCGACTATGCCAATCGTGCCGCAGCCGATGTTGCCGATGCCTCCTGTAAGCGCCCTGGTAACGCCATCCACTCCCTGTCCTGGATAATTCGGTCTATTCTTGCCCATGATTTTCCTCCATGCAGAAATGCGAGTTACAATAAATGTGTACCCGTGAGAGTATAACGGAATTATGGATTATGAGTTTTGAATTGAATAGTTCTCGTCTAATTCATAATTCAAAACTCATAATTTTCGTATTCTAGTCGCGGCTGCGACCCATGCCTGATACAAGCATAGCATAGTAGAGAAGGTTCATAACCGAAACAGCCAGGCCCGCGATGTATGTAAAGGCAGCGGCGGTAAGGACGCTTCTCGCCTGCCCGTATTCCGTGCGGTCTACCAGGCCTGTGGAGGTAAGCAGCTTCATGGCCCGCGAGCTAGCGTCAAGCTCGACCGGCAGGGTCAGTAACGCGAAGAGCGTACCGAGAGCGAACGCACCTACGCCCAACCAGGCGATGCCGATAGACTGCATGATTAGCCCGATGAATATCAGGATGAACCCGAAGTTAGAGCCGAGGTTGGCTGCGGGCACGAGCGCCGAGCGAAGCCTCATCGGGCTGTAACCCTGGGCATCCTGTATCGCGTGGCCTGCCTCGTGGGCCGCCACACCGAGAGCGGCGACTGATGCGCCCCCATACACGGCGGGAGAGAGTCTCAGTACCTTGTTACCCGGATCATAGTGATCGTCAAGATCGGGAGTTGCACCCCTGGAGAGAGCGCCACCCCTGGATTGGGTTGGCTCAACCGGCACATTGGTCAGGCCCGCGCTGTCCAAAATACGGCGCGCTGCTTGAGCGCCCGTGATACGCTGCATGTTGGGTATCTGCGATCCCTTAGTAAATGCGCTCTTGACCCACCACGAGGCGAAGAGGGTGAGCGCCATCGCGGGCAGCATCACAGATAAAAGGTAACGCATATCGAAAAACATTGTTTGCTCCTGTAACTAGATTGTTACTAAAACGGTCAACGACCGCAATTGCTTTCCACTAGGTTATACGCAAGAGGCGGACCAAAGGTTACGTCTTTGCAGCCATAGGATATGCTCCACTAGCATTTCGGCTACTCCTTCGGTGTGACTTCCTGCCTTAGTTGCGTGGGCAGATCAACGCAATCTTACCTATGGGGTTATTATAGCATTTGATAGAGGGATACCTTGTCAGGAGCCGTATATGGGAATGGGTTGTGGTTAGGGCGGAAGCTCGATAGCCTGTCAATCTTTGACTGGAAGGAGTGAAACATCATGGCGGACCGTGTTTTGACACTTCGGGAGCTAAATCGGGCGACGTTGAGCCGCCAATTGCTTTTGGAGCGTGCATCTCTTACTATACCGGCAGCCATTGAGAGGTTGATTGGGTTGCAGGCTCAGTCGTCCGCAGCTCCTTATATCGGATTATGGACCCGATTGCGTGATTTCCGTCGAGATGACCTGGCGAGCCTGATCGAAGATCGCACCGTCGTCAAGGCAACATTGATGCGAGCTACACTCCATCTAAGTACAGCCGAGGATTACCTGTTGCTACGAGCGACGCTCCAGGCCGTGCTGACGCAGGCTTCCGAAGCAATATCCAAGGGACGAGGCGCGGGATTCGATGTTGATAAGGTCATCGAGGCTGCGCGGAGTTATATCGCCGAGAAGCCGCGCACCTTTGCCGAGATAAGTTCCATGCTTACCGAGTTCATGCCCGATACCGATGTGGGTGCGATGCGCTATGCAGTGCGGACTCATCTACCGCTTGTGCAGGTGCCGGTTAGCGGCGGGTGGAGCTATCCTGGTAATCCGCAATTTGCGCTCGCGGAAAGGTGGCTCGGCAAGCCGGTCCCCACCGAGGAGAATATGCGGGCGCTGGTCCTCCGGTATCTGGCGGCGTTTGGCCCGGCTTCGGCGACGGATATGCAGACATGGTCGGGGCTGGCAAAGTTGAAGGATGTGCTCGAAAAGCTGAGACCAGAGCTACAAACGTATCGTGACGAACAGGGCCGTGAGCTGTTTGACCAACCGGGAATGGCGTTGCCCGACGGCGAGACGCCCGCGCCGGAACGTTTCCTGCCGGAGTTTGATAACCTGCTTCTCTCACACAGTAAGCGCACCCGCATCGTCGCGGACGAACATCGCTCGAAGGTTTTTCTCCCGGGCTTGCGGGTGCGCTCCACGTTCCTGGTAGATGGGTTTGTGCGCGGCGGGTGGAAGATAGAGAAGTCGAAAGGCATCGCCACAATGGTAATTGAACCGTTTGATTCGCTAACGAAGCAGAACAGGGCGGCGCTGGGTGAGGAAGCAGAACGACTTGTTCGATTTGTGGAGGGAGACGCGAAAGGATATGAGGTGCGGTTTGTGGAGTAATGCCCACTTGCAGCAGGGTGTGGTCATTCTCGTTATCTCAAGAGAGATAAGAGGCAGCCGTAGGGGCGAACCTTGTGTTCGCCCTGTCTGGAATACGCATAACCGTACCGGGCGAACACAATCTCCCGCTACGCTCATGCCCCTACATTGATTTGTACCCGATAATGACTGCCCCTTCTCTGCAGTTCCTTCACTTGACACCAGTTTCCAGCGTCGTATAATGCAAAAGACTTTGCATATTTGTGCATGGGACGTTTATAGCACGTTCGCCCGCATTCCCGATGGCGTGTTGTGGGCTACACTCCAGTTCCCTTATTTGCGCCAGTGACATTGTATGCCACAGACGCGAGTTGCAACTATCATAAGAAGGAGGTGGTTACAGCATCTCGAGATGTTCCGGTATGTACTTGGGGTCTATGGAGACCCGCATGTTACTTGTTGGGTGGAAGTTGAGAAATAAAAGAGAGGAAAAGTTCAAAGGAGGCTAAAGTTGATTTCAAAGTTCTCTTCATTCAAATCGCGGGCTGCATGGCTCGCAGCATTGAGTATGGTGGTTCTCCCCGTGCTGTCGGCTTGTGGAGATCCCGCACCTCTCGCAGTGTCGCCAACAAACACGACGGCTGCAATGGCAGAGCCTACCGCCACTACAGGCAGCGGCGGAGATATGACTTTCGGCGGTGGTACGCTTGCCGATCTCCAGGCCGAAGGTGTCAAGGCCGACGCAAGCGCTACAGGAAAATTTGAGTTCTTTAGCTGGTGGACAGCAGGCGGAGAGGCCGACGGCAAGAACGACCTGTTGAATATGTACAAAGCCCTCTACCCAAAGGTCGAGTTAATTGACGCGGCAGTTGCGGGCGGCGGCGGCGACCAGGCCAAGGCTGTGCTCAAGACGCGTATGCAGGGTAACGATGCGCCCGATACGTTCCAGGTCCATGGCGGGCCGGAGCTACTTCAAGGCTTCGTTGATCCGGGCCGCATGGAGCCGATTACCGCCATACTCAAAGACATGAAGATGGACAGCGGCTTCCCCAAGCAGCTCCTCGACATGGTAAGTAAGGATGGCGAAATCTATGCTGTGCCCGCGAACGTCCACCGGGGCAATGTGCTCTTCTATAACAAGAAAGTCTTTGCCGATAACAACCTGAAGGCCCCCACCACCTGGGACGAGTTCGCGACTGTAGCTGATGCGCTCAAAGCTAAGGGAATTACTCCGATTGCCGTCGGCGGCAAGGATACCTGGGCCGTCACAATGCTCTTCGAGGATATCCTCATTGCCCAGGCAGGCGCTGACAAGTTCACCAGTCTAATGCAGGGCAAGACGGCCTGGTCTGACCCGGCTGTCGTGAGTGCACTCACCACTCTTGGCACTTATGTAACGAAGGGGTACTTCGGCAGTGACTTCTCGGGTCTGACGTGGGACGCGGCTGCCGGACAGGTGCTCAAGGGGACGGCAGGCATGACCGTCATGGGCGACTGGGCCAAGGGTTACTTCCAGGCTAACGACGACAAGTGGGCCGACAACTTCGGCTGGGTTCCAAGCCCAGGCACCGAGGGCGTCTTCAAGGTAATCACCGATGCGTTCGGTCTACCCAAGGGCGCGAAGAACCCTGAGAACACCAAGCGCTTCCTCTCGGTCCTCGCCTCCAAAGTAGGACAGGTCACGTTCAACCTGCGAAAAGGCTCGATCCCGGCCCGCACCGATGTCGATACCAGCAAGTTTGACGTCTACATGAAGGACGCGGCCAGGGACTTCTCTGGAGCCAAGTCGCTTGTAGGCAGCGCGCCTCACGGCTCGGCAACAGTCGAAGCTTTCGCTAGTGCGCTCAATACGGCAATCAATACCTTCGTAGCAAGTCCCGCCGATGCGGCAGCGACAGCACAAAACCTGGTGACGCAGGCAGAAGATTTGCTCAAGTAACGACCTGGTCATCGGGAATCGGTAGTCACAAGTCAGTAGGGGCGGACCAATGTGTCCGCCCTTGCTAACCGGACATCGAAATCCATTCATTAGCTACCGGCTACCGACTACTGTTCTTTCGAGGCAGGGAAGCGCGTATGTCGAACGTAATTACTCCACAAGCCCCGGCGCGGCCATCCGCCAGGAGCGAACCTGCTCCGATGGTGGTCGCCGCAAGGGGTGTACGCAAGCCGGTTAGCCGCGACCGTGTGACGGCCATGCTGATGCTGCTGCCTTCCTTCCTGGCGATTCTGCTGTTTGTCTATGGCTTCATTGCCTGGAACGCCTGGGCCTCTCTAACATCGTGGCGAGGGTTGGGCGTGATGCCGCAGGTAGGGCCAGTGCGCTTTCCGGCGGGTGATTATATTGGCCTGGAAAACTACGGCAGGCTTTTCAACGACCAGCGCTTCCTCAAAGACCTGACCAACAACGGTTTCTTCACCCTGGCGTTCCTCATTGCCTGCACGGTTATCGGCCTGCTGCTGGCTATCTTCCTGGACCGGCAGGTCAAGGGGGAAATCTTCTTCCGCAACGTCTTTCTCTTCCCGATGGCGCTTTCTTTTGTGGTAACAGGCACAATCTGGCGCTGGATCTTCCTCGACTTGAAGTGGATTACCGACAAGAACACTGCCTTGATAGCCGTGATAATCGCCGCCGTGTGGCAGATGACCGGCTTCACAATGGCGATGTTTCTCGCCGCGCTGAGAGGCATACCGGAAGAGCTGCGTGAGGCGGCTCGTGTAGATGGGGCTAGCGAGGTTGGGATCTACAGGCACGTGATACTCCCTCTCATCAATCCGATTATCCTATCGGCACTCATTATCCTGGGGCATATATCGCTCAAGATATTCGACCTAGTGTATGTCATGACCAGCGGCAGCCCAACGCTTGGATATGCCACCGATATGCCCTCGATTTATATGTTCCAGCTTGCTTTCAAGGATGACCTGTTTGCCCGGTCGGCGGCAATCTCGATGATAATGCTTATTTTTGTGGCGATAGTTATTGTGCCCTACCTCTGGACCAACTACCGGGCGGAGAAGGAGGCAGCGACATGAGTACCCCAAGCATCGCGCTGGAGAGAGTGGCCCCCACATCGGAAGAACGTAAAGGATCAATGTCGCAGGCCGTTATCTATGCCCTGCTTGTACTGTTCGCTATCTTCTTCCTCATACCAGTATACGTGGCAATAGTCACTGCGCTTAAGACGACGCAAGAGGTTGCTACGAGCGGCATCTGGCTGCCGACGGGCAACCCGACGCTGAGCAATTTTAGCAGGGCATTCGATGTACTTGGCAAGGGGTTCGGCAACAGTCTGATCCTGGCGATCCCCGCAGTAGCTATCTCGGCCCTGCTGGGCAGCATGAACGGCTATGTGCTTGCCAAGTGGAAGTTCAAGGGATCAAATCTACTTTTCACGTTCATGCTGTTCGGGATGTTTATTCCTTACCAGAGCGTGCTTATCCCGCTGGTACAGTTTCTCCAGACCTTGAACCTGTATGCATCGATACCTGGCCTCATAATTGTTCACGTTATCTATGGCATACCGATTACTACCCTGATTTTTCGCAATTACTATGCAGGCGTACCGAACGAGCTAATCGAGTCGGGGACTGTGGACGGTGCGGGTTTCTTTGGGATATACAGATACATCGTCTTCCCGATCAGCCTGCCGGCTTTCGTGGTGGTGCTGATCTGGCAGTTCACGGCTGTGTGGAACGAGTTCCTGTTCGCGGTTACGCTGAACAGCAATCCGGCGACTCAGCCCGTGACCGTCGCGCTGGCAGGCCTCGGTTCCAGCCAGGCGGGTATAGACTACGGCCTGCAAATGGCAGGGTCGCTCATTACGGCACTGCCGACACTACTGGTCTATATTTTCCTGGGGCGCTATTTTATCCGCGGGCTGCTGGCAGGCTCTGTAAAGGGGTAGGCATTAGTGCAGAATCAACGAACCTGTTAGGGATTGTTTGTAGGGGCGAACCTTGTGTTCGCCCTGATAAGGTTGGCGGTCTGACCAGGGCGAACACAAGGTTCGCCCCTACTGCCTCGTGCCATTCCCTAAGACCTCCCTTGAACCTGCATTAGGGCTTGGGCACTACCCGTCCCGCCAGATAGATCAAGTATGCCGTCCCACCTGAGCTTTGCAGCCAGAGCTTTTCTAGCTCAGAACGTAGATACGTGCGGTGTACTGAGGTATTGCTCGGTGCCGCGGGGTCGTTAACGATAGGATTGCCTTTAGCGTCGAAGCCGACAAGCACCATCAAGTGGCCGTTACTGGAGGGGATGGGAGCGCCGGTCAACTGGTTGCGACCCCAACTGACACTCATTATCACAGGCACGCCTGCCGCGATCCATTTTTCTGCCTGGGCCATGCTTGTGAAGCGGGTTACGTAAGAGTCCATTCCCTGGCTTGCGGCGTAGGCAGCGTTGAACGGCCAGTTACCGTGCCCTTTGTAGACGCGGTCGTACACTCCGCTCACGGCGGTACGCACTCCCGGTTCGCACGGGCCAGTGCGTCCGGCCCAATAGCCAAGTACCATGGCTACGGAAGTCGGGCTGCACCATACCTCCCCTCCATCGGGATAGACCATCTGCGAGCATTCAGGCACATTGAGTAATGCACCCCGGAGAGCAGGATCGCCTGGCACTAGGTTAGATGGGGCGACCGAAGTGGTAGAGGCTACCACGGCAGCACTACGAAGGCTAGGGGTCCTGTCCCGGCTCGTGCTGAATAATCTGAACTTGAGTTGGTAGGCGGTAGCAGTGAGAGGCTGGCCGCGCTTGCCGATTTTGAGAGTGTCGACATCGACGTAGGCATCGTCGTCCGCTTGCCCGCTTACCGAATGGCGCGTGACAACTTCCTGATCGCTTGCCCACACGCCCATGCTGTACCAT
>JBBRVL010000165.1:0-8135 GCA_038246925.1 Chloroflexia bacterium | reverse complement strand
TGTACATTATAGGTTACTTCTCAAACGGGACACGACGCTTTTGTTAGCTCGCGCAAGACAATCACTAACTTATCGAGACCTCCTGTATAATCTGGTCGTCCGCGACCTGAAGGTCCGGTACAAACACTCTGCGCTCGGCTTCTTCTGGTCATTATTGAATCCAATATTACTGATGGGTGTGTTCACGTTCGTTTTCACCCAGCTACTGCCGTCGGGCAAGGCACGCCCTGCTTTCCCGATATACTTCCTATGCGCACTTCTGCCCTGGAACTGGTGCGCTAGCTCGGTTGCAGGCACCCTCAGTAGTATCGTCAACAACGGGCATCTTATCAAGAAGGTCTACTTCCCGCGTGAGATGCTACCGCTCTCGGTTGTGCTGGCGAACATGATCAACTTTGCCCTCTCTATCCCTGCCCTTCTGTTGTTCATGGTCTTCCTGAGGCCCAACTTTAACCCGACACTGATATATCTACCGGTCCTAATATTGACGCAGGCGCTGTTTCTGACGGGGCTGGGCTTCTTTCTATCCGCACTCAACGTTTTCTTTCGTGACACCAGTGTACTGGTCGAAGTCGGGCTAAGCGCATGGTTCTTCCTTACACCAATAATCTACGACGCGAAGGATGTCGCTGGCGACTACGTCAACCTCATGTACTATCTGAACCCCATGGCATCCATAGTAGCGAACTACCGGGATATTTTCTATTACACCGATACCGCCAGCCCCGATCCGCTCTTTATGCTCAGGACCCTCATTACGAGCACGATTCTGTGCGCCCTCGGCTATCTCTTTTTTATGCGCTTCAGTCGTAGCTTTGGCGAGGAGATCTAATGGGGACCGCTAAACAGGTTGCGCGTAAGCGTGAAGCTCCAAGATCGCCTGGGGCCAATGGACTTTCACCTGCGATTACTACGGATAACGGTTCGGCCCCCTCCTCAGAAACGGTGGTATCGCAGGCCGATAACCAACCAGTGAAAGTAATAAAGTTCAGCCACGTCTCCAAGCGATTCATGCTCCACCATGAGCGTCCCAGGTCGTTTCAGGAGATGGTAGTGAGCGTCTTCGGGCTGAGAACACTCTCGAAAAAAGGTGTCGCGCTGCCGCGACCTTCGACTGAGGAGTTCTGGGCATTACGTGACGTAAATTTCAGCATCTACACCGGTGAAGCCGTTGGCATAGTTGGGGAAAACGGCTCCGGCAAATCTACGTCCTTGAAGCTAATTTCGAGAATCCTGGAGCCGACATCCGGCAGCGTCTCAGTGCGAGGAAAAGTATCGGCTCTGCTCGAGCTTGGGTCTGGATTCCACCCTGAGCTTACTGGCACCGAGAACATCTTCCTTCACGGCTCGCTTCTCGGCATTAAGCAGAAAGATATGGCATCACGTTACGATAGCATAGTTGATTTTGCTGAGCTGCGTGAGTTTATAGATACACCCTTGAAGCACTATTCGTCCGGCATGGTAATGAGGCTGGGCTTCGCAGTCGCTATCAACGTCGATCCGTCGATTCTCGTTACGGATGAAGTTCTTGCCGTGGGTGATGAAGGGTTTCAGCGCAAGTGCCTTGAGCATATCGCCGAGCTTCGCCGTCGAGGCGTGACTATCGTCTTTGTATCCCACGCCCTTGACGCTGTACGAAGCCTCTGCCAGAGAGCGATCTGGTTGGACAAGGGAGTGCTGATGGCGGATGGTCCGGCACCGGAGGTGCTCGACCGTTATCTCGCCTTTGAAAACGAGAAACATGACGAGCGCAAGCAACGGGATCTCAAGCAATGGCGGGCCAATAGCAGGGCGTCGGGTGCAGACCTTACTCAGACCAATGCCGTAATGTCGCCTGATGGAACAGGTAACGAGAATAATCTTACAAACGAGACAAAGCTGACAGGGCCTATCAAGATTGCGGGAGTACGGTTCCTTAACGGATCGGGAGAGGAAGTGTTGGCCTTCCGTACGGGCGAACCTTTTGTCATCCGTATCTTGTACATCGCGGATCGAAAAGTGGAAGACCCTACCTTTGGTCTTGCCCTTTACAGTGAGAGCGGTAGCCACCTCAACGGTCCAAATACCCGGTTTGGAGGTCTACGAATTCCATCGGTCGCGGGCACAGGCCATGTGGATTACCGTGTGGAAGAGTTGACACTTTTAGCAGGGCGGTATGATGTTACCGTCGCCGTAACCGGACCCAACATGACCGAGATCTTTGATTACCAGCACCGCAAGTATGGCTTCTCAGTACAGCCGACTCCGGGCCTCCCTGAGCGCTGGGGCCTCCTCTATATGCCCGCCACCTGGCATTTCCACCCTGATGATACGGTATCGCCTGAGACTAAAGGCGAGAAACTAGAGGCGAGAAACTAGAGGCGAGAAACTAAAGGTGAGAAACTAAAGGTGAAAAGGCCCTGATTCAGCCAGCTCAATAAGGGTACGAATCATTACACCCGTTGAGCCTCTGGTTTGCCAGGCAGTGTCTTTCTCAGCCCAGGCCGTGCCCGCGATATCGAGGTGCGCCCAGGGGGTGTCCTCGACAAACTCACGAAGGAAGGTAGCGGCGGTAAGCGCCCCTGCTGGCCTTCCGCCAACATTCATCATGTCAGCAATGTTGCTCTTCAGTTGATCTTTGTATTCAGGATAAAGAGGCAATTGCCAGGCGCGCTCGCCTGCGCGGCCCGCCGCTCCGACTACGGCGTCAACCCAATCCTGCGGAGCACCCATCACTCCCGCCGCTCCCGCACCCAGGGCAATGGCAATTGATCCTGTTAGGGTGGCAATATCGACCAGCGTAGCGGCACCCCTCTTACGTGCGAGGTCCAGCGCGTCGGCCAGTACAAGTCTTCCTTCCGCATCTGTGTTGATGATCTCGATTGTCTTGCCATTGGCAGCGCGGACAACGTCCCCCGGCCTGGTCGCTCGCCCACCCGGCATGTTCTCTACAAGGCCCGCGACTGCTATCACATTGCACTTTGTACCGAGCTTCGCCAGGCCCAGCATTGCAGAAATCACAGCCGCCGCACCGCACATTTCTTACTTCATGTAGTGCTTGTCCTGCGCCGGCTTTATCGAAATACCTCCCGTATCGAATGTCACGCCCTTGCCGACGAGACCCAAAGTTGGAGTCTCTCCGCCACTGCTCAATCGAAGGATGACCACGCGGGGCGGCCATTGGCTGCCATCCGCCACGCTCACCAGCGAGTTCATCCCGGCAGCACGCAAAGCATCCTCATCCATTATCTCGCACTCTATGCCGTTTTCACGAGCCATTTTCTCGGCCTCGTCCGAGGCACGGGGCGGCGTCATAATGTTACTAGGTTCCTCTGCAAGCCATCGACCGAAGTTCACGGCTGTACCCACAGCTTCACCACGTTCTATAGCCCCCTGTGCGTCTCCAGCGCCTCCTGGCTGCCATATGAGCACCTTTTCTACAGTTGTTTTCTCACGATTCTCCTTGTATAAGTCGGGTTCAAATAGTCCCGTCACGGCTCCATCGACTGCTACTTCCACAGCACGGTTTGCCTCTATCCCCAAAACAGAGGATAGGACCAGGCAGACGCTTTTTGCCCCCTTCCCACGAGCCTGGCGTATCGACGCGGCAGCCACCTGTCGCAGATGCCTCAGATCGAAGCTCTCCTGCTTCCCGGTTCCAACCAGTAGCACCCTCCGAGATTTGCCTGGCGCCGGGAATATCCATTCATATTGAAACGCGCTACCCTTGAAGCCCTCGCCCTCACGGGCCGCTGCGATCAGTCCCGCCAGTTCTCCGTCCTCGTTAGTAAGGCTCGCAACAGGGCCAGCGTCCTCGCCTACGAATAAGACCAGGACATCCGCGTCTACCTGAGAAACCGGCCCATTTACTGTGCTAAAGTCCACAATTCACCTCACCTCACATCTACATTTTCTCGCTGCTGTGGCCGGGGAAGATACTCGACTTGGGGTCTATATAATTCTTGGCGACATTTACCGCGAGCGCCGCCTGGCCGTAGCCGGTGGCGATCAGGTTCATCTTCACCTCTTCAGCAGCGATGTCACCCGCTGCATATACTCCCGGCAGGTTAGTCTCCATACGATTATTGACGATTATCCCACGCTTCTCGAGCGTAAGACCCCACTCGCGAATCGGCCCAATATCTGCCTTGAAACCGATATTGACGAGGATCGCGTCAACATTTAGGGTTTCTTCCTCATTGGTTTTGTTCTGCAAAATTGTAACTCGCTCGATCTTGCCATTACCCGCAACTTCCTTAACCTCATATGGGGTGAGTATCCGCGCGGAGGAGTTGCGCATCTCGGTCACGGTACTCTCATGTGCTCGAAACTCATCTCTGCGGTGAATGAGCGTAATGGAGCGGGCCACATCCTGCAAGTTGAGCGCCCAGTCGACGGCCGAATCGCCTCCCCCTACTATGAGGAGATTCTTATCCTTGAAGGCAGACTTCTCCTTGACGAAGTAATGCACCCCAACACCCTCAAGCTCAGCAACGCCGGGCGCATTCAGCTTGTTTGGAGCAAATGCGCCCACACCCGCGCAAATAACCACGGTGCGGGTCTCATGCTCACCCTTGTCGGTGCCAATCACCCAGTTACCCACATCATTCTTCTGGAGGGTCATCACTCTCTCGCCCAGGCACATAGCAGGGTTCCACTGCGCCGCCTGCTCAACCAGCAAACGCACCAGGTCCTTCGCTATAACCTTGGGAAAGCCAGGCGCGTCGTAGATATATTTTTCAGGGTAAAGGGCCGCCAGTTGGCCCCCGGGTTCGGGCAGCGCATCAACAATCTTCACGGTCATATTGCGCATACCGGCATAAAATGCCCCAAATAATCCGGTAGGCCCAGCACCTATTATCGTTATGTCAAACAGGTCACTGTTGTCACCTGTGAGTGACGCCGTGCTGTGACCGTTGTTAGTTTCACTAGGATCCATTCAGCCCTCCACTGCGCCGTCGACGGCGTAGGTCAAAATCGCGCCGTCATTATAACCGAGATAGGCACGTGCCACAAACCAGAAGGTTCTACGACGGTGACCCTCTGGTTCGATTACCTGGTGTGCGTGGGTGAAATTGCGCTAGGGTGAGTCTGCCTGCTGCATGGACAACGCCAGCATCTTAGACAACTGACCGCGAGTGACGGAAAGATTAGCGCGGTAAGTGCCGTCCGCGTAGCCGCCGATAATGCCATGTGAGTATGCGGTCTCGACAAATCGGAACGCCCAGTTGTCGGTGGATACGTCGCTAAATGTCGGCACGGTGGGCAGCGGGGAATCCCATAGCTTGGCAAGGACAATCATCTTTGCCACCTGAGCACGCGTAACCGGGTTGGTTGGCCGGAACGTGCCATCTTCGTATCCGGCTAATATGCCCGCAGCATGCGCGGCCTCAACAAATCCATAAAAGCCGTTGTCTGGCCCAACATCACTGAACGTTGGGGTTTCGCGCATATACGACGACCAATTCATCGCCAGGGTTATCATTTTGGCGAATTGCGCGCGAGTAGACTCTGCATTAACTCGGAATGTGCCATCAGAGTACCCTGTGACTACGTTTCTGCAGAAGAGGTAAGAGACGTGAGTATAAGCCCAGTGGCTGTCGGGCAAATCGGTAAACATCATGCCGCATGCGCCCGGAGTCCATGTGGCTGCAAGTGTGTTCGTGGGCGCGGCGGTGAACGTGGGTCTGGCTGTGCCGGTCCGCGTTGGGGTGCGAGTTGCGGTACGGGTAGGAGTCCTGGTCCGCGTCGGCGTTGCGGTTGAACTGGGAGGTGGCCCGGCCGTCGAAGTCGGCATCGGCTCACTCAGGTCCGATGGTATCCACATTACTGCGTCGAACCACACATTGCGCCCTGCTTCTCCGGTATAGTCGCTGAGATGGACACGAGCAATCGCGCCCCCGGAGAATCTATATCGTCCCAGATGCGCCCAACTGCCGGAACCGACATCGGTGATCGCCTTCTGGCTCACCTGTGTTACCGTATCCCCATCCATGCCTGAGATACGGTAGCGCGCGCTGGACGTTTCAGAAATGCCGTTGTCGACCCAGGGTATGAAGGCATAGACATCATATGCGGCCGTGCTCGGCAAGGTGGCAGACCACACTCCCGAGTTTACGCTGCTCGACTGGTTGGATACCGATGTCGTCACATATGTATTAGAGCCACCGTATCCATTTCCGTAAGTCCACCAGTATCTTGACGGGTCTATCTCGTTGGGCGTGGGTACGAAGCCTGGATCGGTATTGTCTACCAGAGCCGCTCGCAGGCTGTCTTGCCTTACAAGACCCATGTAATAGTTCCAGTTCCAGAGCGGCCCAGGGTCCTGATGCGTGGAGCCAGGCACCTGGTAGTGGCCGACTATATGAGCGCGGTCCTTCCGAATATTGAACCGGTCAGCCATGGTTCTTATCAGCTGAGAAGAGCTTGTATACATCGCTTCTGTATACCAGCCCTGTTGGTTCATAAAGCCTTCATGCTCCACGCCTATTGAGCGCACGTTGTAGTCCCAGTTCCCCGCATGATAGGCGGTATCAGCGTTCCTGACCATCTGGGTGACCTGCCCATCAGACGAGCGGATCACGTAATGCGCGCTCACGCCTGAATTTGGATTCTGGAACCACGATATCGCGGAGGTGTATGACCCCTCTGTATCGTGTATCACTATGAAGTTCAACGGCCCGTACTGCCTGCCGTTGCTGTAGTTATTTCCGTTAGCGGGCACCCAGAATGCGGGTCCATAGTCGTCGCTGGAGGGCAGAGGGAAAACTGGTTTCGGTATGTCAAGAAGGCCAACTGCCGGCAGTGATATTTCCTCGCCGTTGGCTAATGTTGCGGCCCGGCCCTCGCGTATTACACGAAATACTTCCTGTGCATACATGTCGCGGACAGCAGGGTCCCCCGCATTTGAGTAATCAGCAACTATAGAGTACCACGTGGTTATATCCTGTAGGTTCGCTTCTTCATTTTTGATCTTATGGGATATGTCGTATAGAATCGCAGCCCCGCCGTCGATGTTGGCTTCAGCATAATTCTTCAATGCCTCAGAGGGCAGATCTGTTAGCGCCTGGGCACGTTCAAGGGTTCCACCGAGGCCGTCCACCAGGTGCATGATGCCGTAGCCTTTGTCCAATGATGGCTCTCCGCTGCGCTGCTCCCAGCGGGATTCCACGTAGCCGACAGCCAGCAGTACCTCAACGGGAACATGCCATCGCCTTGACGCGGAGGCAAAGCTGCGTTGCACAATGCCATTCCCCTCTTGATAAGCAGCGCTTGTACTCAGCGCGGGCACCACGAATACGCCACCAATCAGTATGGAGGTGACTATAAAGATCAGTAGACCGCGCAATCTTGGAAGCGGTGGCCGGCTCAACGAAGCCATATTCGACATAAACGATACACCTCCGGCTCTAACCATTCTCTAACCCTTATTGTATAAGACGGCGTGCGAAGAATGATAGCCCTCTCCTGAGATATGACGAGTGCGCGGCGCTCAGGTTGCGCTCCGCTTGCAAGATGTACAGAAGCACTTGCACCTGAGCGCACCTCGCAACTAACAGACTAGACTCACAGATGCCCGGAACAGCGTGGAAACAGGCCGTTGCGTGTGGCACACAAGTTGAGTATAATGAACGTGCCCGCGCACACGTCGGGAGAATCGCCTTAGGAGGGATCTGAAGTAATGACGTACGTAATAACGGAGCCATGCATCGGAGTAAAGGACGCCGCGTGCGTTGACGTTTGCCCCGTCGACTGTATTCACCCGCGGAAAGATGAGCCTGGCTGGGAAGCGGCAGTACAGCTTTTCATAAACCCTGACGAATGCATCGACTGCGGTGCCTGCGAGCCGGAGTGCCCGGTAAACGCGATCTATCCTGAAGACGACGTTCCCGAGGAGTATGAGGCATTTACCGCTACAAACAAAGAATACTTCGACCAATAAGCGCGGCCCGGTTGCCCGCGGGGATGCGTATTTCCCGCCACCTATCTTTCTGATTCGTTGACCTCCGGTTGGACAGCAGCCGGAGGTTTGAAATATCACCGCGCTTGATCTCGGCGCATCCCTATGCCAGTCATCCCCACTCACGCTCAAACTGCATCCGACCAATATCGTGCAAACTATGCGGCCATGGAATCGCTTGTCTGTGAGCTGCGAG
>JBBRVL010000164.1:0-8137 GCA_038246925.1 Chloroflexia bacterium | reverse complement strand
TCCACCAAGAAGCTCCCCGTTGGTGATGCCTGTCGCCGCGAAAAATACGTCGTCGCTTTTCACAAGGTCGTCAATCTTGAATATGGCGTTGGCATCGACGCCCAGGGCGACCGCGTTATCGCGCTCTTCATCATTGCGGAAGAAGAGCTTGCACTGCATATCACCGCGCATCGCCTTGATAGCGCACGCGGCTATCACAGCTTCGGGAGCGCCGCCTGTGCCCATCAGCATGTCGACTGTTGTGCCTTCGTCTGCGGCGGCAATCGCACCCATCACGTCGCCGTCCGGTATGAGGCTAACTCGCGCCCCTGTGTCGCGTATCTCCCTGATAAGCTGTTCATGACGGGGCCGGTCCAGTACCATGACGGTGATGTCGCCTTCGTCCCTATTCAGAGCGCGGCTGACAGACTTGATGTTGTCGGCAACCGACTTGTTGATGTCAATAGCGCCTTTTGCCCGTGGACCGACTATTATCTTCTCCATGTAGTAGACACCCGGTGGCGCACTGTACATAGTACCCCGCTCGGCTACGGCTACCACGGCGATTGCTCCAGGCATGCCCTGCGACAGCAGCCGGGTGCCGTCAACCGGGTCTACGGCTATATCAACCTTCGGGGGGTGACCGTTGCCTAACTCCTCGCCTACATAGAGCATCGGCGCTTCGTCTTTCTCCCCTTCTCCGATAACTACGATGCCGTCCATGTCGATCCTGCCGAGCGTCTGCCTCATGGCGTTGACGGCGGCATTGTCGGCGCCGTTCTTATCGCCCCTGCCCATCATGCGGATGGCAGAGAGCGCGGCAGCTTCAGTTACACGGACAAGCTCAAGCGCAAGGTTACGCTGCATTTCCTCTTCGGCCATTTACCTCAGTTCTCCTATATTGTGTTGTTCGTGCATGTGGTGGGCTTATTGGTATAGAATCGGGCAGGGTCAGCGGTTGGCGTTTACGTTTTGGCATCGAAAGCAGCTTTGTACACGCAACCTGATATTATGGTTGGAGATGCGTGAGTTCGAGCGGCAAGCAATAAGGTGGATAGCCTCAATGGAAGTAGCGTACCAATGCCGAAAACGGGTTACGATATGAAGTAAGGTCGCAAAGAAGGAAAAATAGGAAAGGACCCTACAAGGACCACGCAACTGACAAGAATAAGGTGAGGGCGGGGAGATAGGGATTCGAACCCTAGAAGCAGCTTAAGCGCCGCTTAACCGCTTAGCAGGCGGCCCCGATCGACCTCTCTGGCATCTCCCCACGCCTAGCTATGGCCAAGCTAGTTGGCTGTAACTGATTATAGCAGACACAAATGCATTATGCAAGTGGAAAACTCGGTGGTTAGGGATTAGGGGTTAGGGATTGGGGATTAGAGTTCTGATAAGTTTCAAATCCCCAATCCCTAACCCCTAATCCCTGGTCTTGGCCCGTCGGACTTTAGTTTTGTATAATAGACGGGTGGGGTGCGTTGCGCCCTGCTTTGCTGCATAGGAGAAATCGAGCTTGGCGACAACTACCGACAACCCTTCTTCCGCGCTTGCCCAAGGCGCTATGACATCTACCGTATCTGGAGTGGTCACACGTAGTCGCACATCAGCGCTGCTGCTGATGTCGCTTGTATTCCTGGGAGGGGCATCCGTGATGACGGTTGAGATGTCCGCATCGAGGCTTCTCGCGCCTTATTTTGGCACTTCCCTCTTTATATGGGCCAATCTGATAGGTTTGGTGATGGTCTATCTTACGCTGGGATACTGGCTTGGAGGTAAGCTGGCAGACCGCTACCCTCGCCTCTCGGTGCTGTTCAGCATCACGGCTGTGGCCGGCCTCGCGGTAGGTCTGATCCCAATCTCCTCAGGACCGATATTGCGCTGGTCGCTTACGGGCTTCGAGCAGTACTCGGTCGGCATCTTTTACGGCTCGCTCATCGGCGTGATCGTGCTATTCTCGATTCCGCTTATACTTCTCGGCTTTGTCTCGCCGTTTGCTATTCGGCTTCGCTCGGTGGGTGTCGCATCGGCGGGAGGAACAGCGGGAGCCGTATCGGCCCTCTCTACCCTGGGGAGCATCCTCGGCACATTTATCTCGGTCTTCCTGCTGATACCGCGCATAGGGACCGCAGCCACCCTTTATACCTCCGCGCTTGGGCTGCTTATCTTTTCCGTGGCCGGATTATTTCTAGCAAGAGCCGGTCGCCAGGCTGCTTTGTTTGGGGGATTATCGTTGGTTGTGTTTGCTCTTGCGTTGTTCGCACCACGGGGGCTTGTCAAGCCTCCCGCGATGGGCCAACTGCTCTATGAGAAGGAGTCGGCTTACAACTATATCCAGGTCATACAGGAAGGCAGCAGGACCTCCTTGATGCTGAACGAGGGCCATGCTATTCACTCGATCTACGATCCAAATAAGGTTCTCACAGGAGGACCCTGGGACTACTGGCTGGTCGCGCCCTACTTCAGCAAAGATTTTAGACCGTCAGATATGCAGAGCATGGCGATGATCGGATCAGCCGCCGGGACCGCCGCTCATATTTTCACTGAGGTTTACGGCCCACTTCCCATCGATGGCGTGGAAATTGACCCGGAAATAGTAGATGTGGGGCGCAGGTACTTCGCCCTGGATAAGCTTCCCAATGCGGTAACTCATGAAGAAGATGGCCGCACTTATTTGCAGACAGGCGGCAGGGACAAGAAGTGGACCGTCGTAGGTATTGATGCTTACCGGCAGCCCTACATACCCTTTCATCTGACAACTACAGAATTCTTCGAGGAGGTACGCCGTCACCTGACGCCGGATGGCGCGGTGATGATCAATGCTGGGCGCACGGCCTCCGATACAAGGTTGGTAGACGCCCTGGCAAACACGATGCTACAGGTCTACCCGAACGTGTACGTGATCGATGTCCCGACGATGGCTAACAGTATGGTCATTGGCACCAACAGCCCGACGACCCTCGGCAACTTCCAGGCAAACGCGGCGCGGGCTACGAACCCGATTCTGAAGGACGTGTTTGATGCAAGCCTGACGCGCGGCAATATACGCGAGGTCAAACCTTCAGAGGGCGGCATCGTGTTCACAGACGATAAGGCGCCGATCGAGGAAGTCATCGACCAGATAATCCTCGGGGTCGTCAGCACAGAAGGTAGGTAGGTTGTTGGTTAGTGGTTGTTTGTTGCCGAATCTCAGCCCAGAGAGGGGAGGTCTATGACAATTAAACTCAAGAGGGCTTCACGCACTCCCTATTCCGAGGAGATAACAATACAGTTCACTGACATCCGGCATCTGGAAGGGGAGGAGGCAAATATCGGCAAGCTGGATGTGCACTACCTCGGAGACCAGATCGTTGGGACCCTTCTCATCTGGCAGGAGCATGCTACTGCGTTCTCCCAGGCAGGCATAGACATAGACGAAGTGATCAACGAAATCCTTACAGAGGTTAGCGAGCCGATAGGTGTGCCATCTGAGTATGGCATCGAGATTTATTATCCATCGCTCGCCAAGCAGGATTTTGTTAGCAACTACGCAGACGACGAGCCGGACCAGCCTCGGCAGGATTTGTCCGAAGTAGGCGATGAATCAGAGCTAGAAGACAACGGTGAACAGTTAGCTTACGAAGGACCGCTCGAAGATGACTTTGCAAAGCAGCTCAGGTCCCACCCTGACGAAAAGTAGAGCGGCCATACTGCCGGTCCATAGAGGCATTTATAGCGTAAACGTGTTGGAGCAATACCCGGAGCTGGTACAGGGCATTTCAACTCGGACGGCTCCTGATGGCGATGACTGGAACCTGAGTGCGCGGCGGGGAACGCCTCAACACCCACCTGATCCTGTCGTCGCGCTCGCAAATAGGGTCAAACTTGCGGATGCTTTAGGTATCGACCTTGACATGATGGTGGGCTGCCAGCAAGTGCATGGCTCTGAGGTAGCCGTCGTTACCGGCGCGGACGCAGGCAGGGGAATGAGACCGGGCGCTTCCAGCATCGAGGGTGCGGACGCTATGATTACTGCCACCCCCGGCATCTTCCTCATGGTACTTGCGGCTGATTGTCCCCCTGTCTTTTTGTTCGACTCTGTGGGCAGGGTAGTGGGGCTTGCTCATTCAGGTTGGAAGGGCACGGCGGGTCGTATCTCAGCGAAAGTGGTAGATGTGATGGTTAGGGAGTTCGGTTCGCACCCCAGGGACATTGTCGCGGTAATAGGGCCTGGTGTTGGGCCGTGCTGCTACAGCGTGCGTGAGAACGTCATAGAACAGGTAGTAGCTGCCTTTCCGGGATCGTGGCAGCAGTTGGAAAGCAGTCCTGCTTTTCTTGCGCGTGAGGGTGGGCTGGTCTACTTCAACCTGTGGGCTGCCATAAAGCAAGCACTGGTGGAGGCAGGCGTCCTGGCTAAGAATATAAGCACTGAGGCTATTTGTACTGCTCACAATACCGCCACTTTCTATTCACACAGGGGCGAAAGCGGCCAGTGCGGACTCTTTGGAGCGGTAATCGGCTTACGTGATGGGTGACATTGAGAATAATATCCGCGTTGTGCGTGAGCGTATAGCAAGGGCCGCAGAGCAGGCGGGGCGCGAGGCGCAATCAGTACGACTTGTAGCTGTGACGAAGACCGTGCCGGTGGCGCGAATAAGTGAGGCTATTGAGGTTGGACTGTCGGAATTTGGGGAGAACAGAGTCCAAGAAGCAGCAGAAAAATTCGCGTTGCATATCACAGAACCCGGTGACGCTGTCAATCAAGGCAAGATAGCACGGGATAGCATAACTCTTCATTTTATTGGCAGCCTCCAACGGAACAAGGCCCGACATGCCTCTGCTCTCTTCGACTGCATCCAGTCGGTCGATGGCGTAGAACTTGTAGAAGCGCTGGATAGGGGCTATACCGTGCCTCCCGGTGGGCAAAAGCTGCCCATTCTGCTACAGGTGAATGTCACAGGTGAGGCGAGCAAGTCTGGCGTGCCCCCAGCCGGCCTGAATGCTCTCGCTGACGCGGTGTCGGGGTCAAATAACCTGCGAGGTGTTGGGCTGATGACCATAGCGCGTCTCGGCGCGAACGAAAGTGAGTTGAGGGATACGTTTGCCACACTGCGCTCCTTGCTTGACGGCCTGCGACGTAATCATGCTGGAGACTGGACGGAGTTAAGCATGGGCATGAGCGACGACTACGAGATTGCCGTCGAAGAAGGGGCGACAATTATCAGGCTTGGTAGAGCGTTATTCGGCATACGGAATGCATGATATAGATGTTGGACGAATTGTGAATTGGCTAATTTGTTGTTATGACCTCTGATGTTTTGTTTGATCGATAAGTTGATGTCTGACCTGGATAATTTCATGGAACGGCTCGTAAAAGCCGCCGACGAGCGAGGGCACAGGCTCTTTCTCGTTGGCGGCAGCGTGCGTGATGAAATGCTTGGCAGGCCGGTACGTGACGTAGACCTGACAACGAACGCCCCTGTGGAGGCTATAAAGCAACTCCTCGAAGCTGCATCTCCCGATTCTATATTCGCTTTAGGTGAGAAGTTTGGAACCGTAAGCGCACTCATAGGTGCTGGCAAGGTGGAAGTGACCACTTTTCGCTCACAAGATGAGGTCGCGCCCGGTGGGAGTCTCATCGACGCACTTCATGCCGACCTGGCTCACCGAGACTTCACGATAAACGCCCTGGCTCGTGACCTCCATACCGGCGAGCTGCACGATCCATTCGGTGGGCAAGTTGACATAACTCAACAGCTGATACGTGCAGTTCAGTCGCCTGAAGATAGATTCAACGAAGACCCATTGCGGATTCTCCGCGCCGTTCGAATCACGGCGGAGCTTGACTTCTTCATAGACCGCGAGACACGCGAAGCTGCTCGCAGGCTCGGTCCCAGGCTCGATGAAGTGGCTCGCGAAAGGGTAGGGGATGAGCTAGATAAGCTCCTATTGGCAGACCCTCCAAGCGCAGGCATCAGCGAGTTGGATAGCCTTGATCTGCTCGAATATACAATCCCTGAGATGCTTCAGATGCATGAGATGGAGCGGGGGCCTCACCACTACAAAGAGGTCTATCCTCATACCCTCAAAGTGCTAGACCGGACGGAGCCTGACCTTGTTTTGCGGTGGGCGGCCCTCTTACATGACTTCGCCAAGCCCGCGACTTATGCAGTTACCAACGGAGAGGTCCATTTCTTCGGGCATGACCGGATCGGCGCACGAATGGCGCGGGATATCCTGACGCGCTTGAGGCGACCTCAGCAGATTGTCGAGCAGGTAGAACAGTTAGTGGCGGAGCACCTGCGGATTGGCGTGTATGAAGAAAGCTGGACAGACGGTGCGGTGCGGCGTTTCCTGCGCGAGACTGCGCCGGTAACGGAGCGTCTCTTTGCTCTTTCCAGGGCCGATATTACTTCACAACGGCCTCAGAGAGTTGCCGCCGCACTGGCGCGGGTCGATGCGCTCTACGAGCGATGCAAGGAAATAAAAGCGCAGGAAGAGGTCGAGAAGCTGACAAGCCCGCTCGACGGCAACGAGCTAATGCAGATTTTCGGTGGACAGCCCGGCCCCTGGATAGGCCAGGTGAAGGATTATCTATTAGGGCTGGTGTTGGATGGTGAATTGGGCCAGGAAGATAAAGAGCAAGCAGAGCGACGGGCGAGACAGTTTATGGAACAGAACCAAGAATTAAGAGGACACTAAGCTACCCTATCGCTCGTTGCCGTGCTTGAAGTTGCCCGTAGCCTTAGCCATGACTAACTGAGCCTCTTTGTGGTCAAGGCCGTCTATCTTGGAGAGGAACTTGGCGGCTTCAGAACCCTTTAGTATCTTTATCTCTTTCCCCTTCCACGACAAGAAGACCTTGCCATCCTTCCCGGCCCGGTAAGTGAACACTTCCTTATCCAGTTTGTTGCGCTTGTCTACTTCGGTCACGAGCAATACTCCCACATGGTGTCCCTAGCCCGTTTGCCAGTGCCGCAGGACAAGTGTGGCAGCCCCTACCACGCCTGATGCCTGACCTAACTCGGCGGTGCGTACCTCAACAAGACTGGAGAAAGCCAATCGTGCCCGCAACCGAAGCTCACGCTCAAGCGGGACCATGAGCAGATCACCTGCCTGGATAAGCCCTCCGCCCAGCACCAAGCGATCAAGATCGAGTAGGTTCGCCGCGCTGGCTATGGCTCGTCCGAGAGCGGTGGCAGCATCGTGAAAGAGCAGAGCAGCTAGCTTGTCGCCCATGGCTGCTGCTTCGGCGACGGCGCGACCGGTGACTGCTCCTAGAGGTAGCTTGCTGAGGCTGCTCTGTATGCCGCGCTTCAACGCGCTGTTTGCTCGTGAGGCTAGGCCCCGACCCGATGCGTAGGCGGTCAAGCATCCGACAGCCCCGCAAAAGCAGCGCGGCCCCTTCTGCGAGACGATGATATGGCCGATGTGTCCGCCATTGCCGTGCGCGCCTTCAAGTAATTGCCCGTTGACGACAATCCCCCCGCCGATGCCTGTAGAAACCACCATACCAAGCATACATGTAGCGTTTCGTCCCGCTCCGAATATTGCTTCGCCGAGCGCAAATGCCTTAGCATCGTTGTCCAGTACGGCAGGCAATCCCAGCGCGTCTTCGAGCCGTCGGCGCAAAGGGAAGTCCCTCCATGCTGGCATATGGAGAGGTGATACCGTGTCTCTTGCAAAGAAGAGAGGGCCGCCACACCCGATACCGATAGCTACAGGTGGCGTACTGCTGTCTTGGGTTACCGACGTTGCGAGTGCGATTACCGCATCAAGTAACTCTTCGCTGTCCATGCCGATGGGCGTAGGGCAGCGTGTATAGGAAAGGACTTGCCCGCCTGGGGCCACAACTCCCGCCGCTAGCTTGGTGCCGCCTATGTCTATGCCGAGTACGGGTGCCGGGTGGGAGAAACTCGCAGTCAGCACCCTGCCGCGCTCACTTGGGAAATGAGCTATATTCATCTTCTCCTGGGTGCGGCTGCCGGAATGTTGCTCACCCTCTCCTTGTGTAATGGACTTTTGGCAGAGCAGCAATATCGATCTCTCCAAGCCGTTCCGGTCCCAACTCCACCGTACGGTCGCGCACCTCTCCCGACTCTCTTATCAGCCGTGCGATCTCCACGCCCAGGCAGCCATCTTCAAAGAGCTGCAAATATGCAATGCCGCCGCTGATATGGTT
>JBBRVL010000163.1:0-8175 GCA_038246925.1 Chloroflexia bacterium | reverse complement strand
TGCCGTCGGCGGTCATGCTTGCCCAGATGGCGACCGCTTCCTCACGCTGCTGAAGGTGCTTATATAGGAAGCTTAGCCGGCGAAGGGCTACTGCCTTTAGCTCGGGCGAGGGGTCAAGCGATAGAGCACGCTCGTAGGCCCGCAGGCTCTCAGGGAACTTGCCCATATCCTCGTACAGCTTCCCCAGGCCGAGGCATTCCGCAGCCTGTAAGTCGTGCTCATCGGGACTGTCGAGGATGCGCCCGACGTGAGAGGTGAGGGCCATGAGGGTGAGCAGGTCATGCTCGTTGTGATCGAACACAGGCACGATGTGGCCCGCGTGCCCGGCGCGCAGGTACTGGAAATAGAGCGAAGGGATGCGCCAACCCGGCACGTCGTACCCGCGCTTCACCCCTAGTACATGGCTCTCTAGCATCTCCAGCGAGCACGATTCGAGGCGGTCCTTCCAGAGGCGGCGTGAAGTGCCTAGCAGGTCTAAGTGTGGGGGGTCTTTCATCACGCAGCGCAGGCGGCTATAAATGTATCGTGTCTCCAGCAGGGGCCAGTCGAAGCTCTTGCCATTGAAGGTGAGTATCGCGCCAAAGTTAGAGAAGAGGTCGTTTAGCGCATGGAGCAAAGCCTTCTCGGCCCCGATGTCGGAGAGGAAATACTGGCGGACCACCACTTCCCGGCTGTCGTCCGAGATATAGGCCACACCGACCAGAAATACATACGTGCCTGTCCCCCCTGAGAGGCCGGTAGTCTCTGTATCGAGGAAAAGTAGCTTACGCGCATCCAGATTATGTAAAGCAGATGCGCGCCCTGCGTCCCACAAAACATTCGGGCGAGTGTCGAGCAAGGAGCCTAGCGTGACAGGCCCGCGAGTATGAGAGATAGCGTATCTGCGCTCGACAACGAAGCACGGCCCCTCGATGGTCTCGTGCCAAGAGCCGGGGAGCGCCTGATCGATAGTGAGCCTTGTACGGGAGACGGGCGGGAAGCCGGGGAGAGCGAATGGATTTAAGCCGTCGGACGGGGGTGAAACGGATGCAGCATCATCCTGTCCGCCGCCTGGAGAAGCCGGGGTGCCGGTGAGGCGAGGGCGTACGCCCATCGCTCTGAGTCTATCGCGTAGTTCCATAACTGATAAAGATATGTGCGGCACAACAAGAGCCGCGTGCAGAGCAAATTATAGCACAAATGACCGAATAGCCGCAAAGCTTTATGCACATCCTAGGGTCGGAGATCAGCGATCAGAAAAAAGAGTTCCCCTCCGCGCTGTCGGCAGCCAATCCCTGACGGCGACCACTCTTTGACTCGTCCTGCTATGTCTGGTAACATAAAAGCTCTGCTTTCGTGCGCTCCTCCCTGACAATCTATTTCTCGCATGGAAAGAGGTACTATATGTCCAAGTTTGCTACCAGGAGTCTGGGTCTATTTCTGCTAGTCGCTTGCCTGGCTGTAGCGGGGACAGTGGCCGTGATGCAGAGCGCCTCTGCCAGTCCTGAGCAGGGTAGCCCCTGGTCACGCTATCAGTTGACAGGTAGCAGCCTGGAAGGTGTGGACGCTATTGCAGCCAATGACGCCTGGGCAGTCGGGAGCGACGGTCTTCTAGCCCACTGGAACGGCACGGCGTGGACGCGGGATACAAGCCCTCCGAGTATTTCGCTCTACTCTATGTCTTGTCCAGGGCACTGTCAACCCAGGTCGATCTCTGACAAGCCGCCTGCCGTTATGGGTATATCAGCGACCGACCTTAAATGTTGCGTGTCTATTCTATTGACAATGGCACAGCCAATGTTATATTATGCAGGCACCTGCGTAAGACTCTATCATTGAGGGCACAAGAAATCCCCGAATAATACTCTAGGGCTTCTTTCCGTATTAGAGCCTGCGGCAGGTTGACCTCGACCATAGAAGATTATAGGCATAGAGCGCCGGATAGCCGGTAAATGTTTCCGGGCTTATCTCCGACGTTTCAATACCAGGTTTTCTTGGCTGAGGATTACAGATTGTAGGGAAGTTAAAAGCAAGGAACGAGAGGAGCGAACATTGAGTAAGCGCAACTTGTACATTCCGGCAGCCATATTAGTCGCCCTGTTGCTGGTGTCCGGATTATTTATAGGCGGCCAGCCAACCAGCCAGGCACGGACTAGCGACCAGCCAACAAGCAGTAAGCAGGAGTTACCGGAGGTTCTCAAGGATATGCCTGAGGACATGAAGGTAAACCACGCTAAGTATGACAACCGCCTCACCGCTCTTTACGAGCAGTGGCTTGCAGGTGAGAAGATTGGCGCAGATGCAGGGGCCTCCTCCAAGGCTCCCAATTCCGCGTTCTCACCCCTGTATGGCGTCGATGTCGATATGTCTACCCTGGCATCTGTGGAGAACGAGTACCAGATAGACATCAATCCCCTCAATACCATGTTCGCTATAGGCTCATCAACCGATGGCGGAACAGCCGGTGTGGGCATATATCGCACGAGCGACGGTGGACTCACCTGGATAAGCGTTGATGCTTCCGTCTATGGTGTTACCGCGGCCTGTTGTGACCCGGCTGTAGCCTATGCCTCAGATGGTAGCGTTTACGTTGGCATACTCGATACTAGCCCGGCGGGCCAGTACACCTTGTATTCGACGGATAACGGCGCGACCTTCGTAAATCGCGGGCTGCTGCCTTTGCCTGACAGGAATAACATCGCAACTGACCCTTCCAACCCCAATATCGTCTACACCACTTACAGCGATCTGCCCGCCACCAATCGCATCAAGGGCTATAGGTCTACTGACCGCGGCGTGACGTGGAGCACATCCTTCTTCGTAGGCGACGCCGGCCAGCCCAGTGGCTACCAGCAATCAAGCCAGCCTCAGGTTGCTTCCAACGGCACACTCTACGTCGGCTACCAGGAGTATATCAACTCGGGCGCCGGCTGTTCCGCGGGCGTCAACAATGAGGTCGCCAGGTCAACCGATGGCGGGGCTACCTTTACGCACACCTCGTTCCCGATTGTCCAGGGCGGCGCATGCACCTCCGCTCAGGCGGGACGTGGTATCTTCTGCGTCAACACCGGTGGAAGCAGCTTCCGTTCGCGTAGCTTCCCTGTTCTTGCCATCCACCCGACCAACCCCAATATCGTCTACCTGAACTATACGGGCGGCGATCTGGAGACGGCTTATACGTGCGGCACCGCAACCGGCTTCCACAGCGATATGCTCTTCCGCAAGTCAACGGATGGTGGGGCGACATTCTCGGCCCCCACAAAGATCAATGACGACCCCCAGGGTAAGGACCAGTACTACGGCTGGATCGACGTAGCGCCCAACGGCACATTGTGGGCCGGGTGGCACGACAGGCGGGAAGACGCCAACAACTTCCTGCACAGATGGTACCAGGCATCTTCCACAGACCAGGGTGCGACCTGGCGTAAGTTGGACGGCGCCGTCGGCAACGACCCGGTGGCTGACGTAACTTCCCTGCCTTCTACATTTATTGGAGACTACGCGGGTATAGCGGCCAAGAACGATCGCGTTTTGGGTATGTGGTGGGACGCTCGTGGCGACCCTTACACCGATCCGCAGGTCCCTCCCGCCCAGGGGACTCCTACACCTACAGCAACAGGCACCCAGTCCACTGCTAGCCCTACCCGCACCGCGACTTTGACCCCGATAGCAACGGCTACGTCTTGCGCCACGGGCAACTACAACATAGTGGTTGCCGCGGCTACAATAGTCCCAGGCACTACCAACATAGGTAGTGTATGCGACGACTGTGTGACTGATGTAACCATTCCCTTCCCCTTCACACTCTACGATCAGACCTTTACCCAGGTAGGTCTTGACTCTAATGGTAAGGCACACTTTCCAACTGGTGCTAGTGTCTTTACCAACACCTGCCTACCTGGGGCAGGTATGACCTACACTATTTTCCCTTACTGGGATGACCAGAGGACAGACGTGGGCACAGGTGTGGGTATCTTCACCTCTACCTCAGGCACAGCCCCTAACCGCATCTTCAACATCGAGTGGAGGACCACCTACTTCTCAGGTGGTGGCACTGCCAACTACGAGTTGAGGCTGTATGAAGCTGCCCCAAGTCGCTTCGAGGTAATCTTCGGAGTAGTGACCCAGGGTAATGCCTCAGCTACTGGTGGAGTGCAGAAGAACTCAACCCTGTTCTTGCAGGACTTCTGCAATGGCGTAGGCACACCGACCACAGGCTCTCGCCTGTATACCCTGTCCGGTGGTGGCTGCCCAACTGGCACACCTGCCACGGCTACACGCACAGCCACAACAGGCATAGTGTCACCCACAGCCACGTGCGCACCAGGAGGAGGACCGATAGTCTTTAACGGCTCTCTAGCCACTACCGACCCAACCCTTGCCACCCGCATGTTCCGAGCAGACCCTGCATCTACTTGTGCTGCTCCTCATGTATGCCCCGGCCCCTCAGGTACAGGTCCCTTCTACTATGACACCTACACCTTCACCAACACCACAGGGGCATCTGCTTGCGTAAACATCAACCTAGACCCAATGACCTGTACAGGTACACCATTCATACATGCCTCAGCATACTTGGGAGCATTCGATCCCACCAACGTATGTACTTCCAACTACTTGGGAGACATAGGAGCATCACCTACCACACCTAAAGACTTTAGTGTAACAGTGCCGGCAGGTGGGCAGGTGACGTTGGTAGTGAATGCGGTTACCGCAGGCACAGGTGGAGCATGCCCAGGCTACCAGCTTACAGTTACTGGTGCTGGTGGCGGTGGATGTGCCTCAGTCACCCCTGCCACTGCTACCCGCACGGCCACGCCTCTGATTACCTCTACCGCCCCGCCTCCCCCACCAACTACTTCTATATCCACCTCAACAGCTACTACCACTAGCACCAGCACGGTAGTGCCTCCTACTGCAACTTCAACAGTGTGCCCAATACAATTCAGCGATGTACCTTCAACCAACACCTTCTACGCCAACATCCGATGCCTTGCATGTCGTGGCATTGTATCTGGCTACTCGGACGGCACATTCCGTCCTAATAACCAGGTAACGAGGGGACAGCTAGCCAAGATGGTATCCAACTCTGCTGGCTTCTCTGAAGACCCCAACCCCCAGATATTCCAGGACGTACCCCCCACCCAAACCTTCTACGACTTCATAAACCGCCTCACAAGGCGAGGACACATGACAGGGTACGTATGTGGAGGACCAGGAGAGCCATGCATACCTCCGGGTAACATGCCATACTTCCGACCCCAGGCTAACGCCACACGTGGACAGACCTCAAAGATAGTCTCCAATGCCGCAGGCTTCACAGAGCCTCCTGTTGGTCAGACGTTCGAGGACGTACCCCCCACCCATACCTTCTACGACTTCATACAGCGACTAGCGTCACGCAACGTGATGCAAGGCTACCCGTGTGGAGGACCGTTCGAACCATGCGTACCTCCTGGTAACAGGCCCTACTTCCGCCCAGGCAACGACGTCACGAGGGGGCAGTCGGCTAAGATTGTGGCTAACACTTTCTTCCCTGGCTGTGACCCTGCCGTTCGCCCGTAATCCGTAACTTCGTCTAGACATGAAGGGTGGTATGCGATACATACCACCCTTCATGCTTAAGGAGTTGGAGGTCTTTGACACAGGGGGCCGCATTTTGTTACAATTGCTGCACTTGAGCTTTGTGGTGCTTCCGGGTAGGCGCTGCGTCGATTCGACGTTTTGCCCGGTTATCTAACCACTTGTTTGCTCGACTGTCCCTTTTCTACAATTGAACATGGAAGGAGAAAGCACATGGCATTTCGAGATAAGCGGAAAGGCTGGCTCTATGTCCTGCCGATGATTGCGCTTGTAGCGCTCCTCGCCATCGTCGCGATGGGAGGCAACGGAGGCCTGGCTAGTGCGGCGGCACCGACCAGGCAAAGTAATGTCAGCGCGGATGCCGCCAGCAAGATAGACGCGCGCGTTCTGCAAGACACAGCCAATGGCGGAAGCGCCGAATTCATGGTAACGCTCTCCAGCCAGGCAGACATAAGCTCAGCAAGCACAATGAGGGATCAGGATGCCCAGGGGTGGTATGTTTATAACACCCTGAAGGAACATGCTACCCGCACGCAGAGCGACCTCCGCGCTGCACTGAGCCAGGCCACTGTTTCTTTCAAGAGCTACTGGGTGGTCAATGCCATGCTCGTGACGGGCGACCGCTCGGTTGTCGATATGCTCGCCGCTCGCAGCGACGTAGCGAGGATCGACTCGAACCGCCCTACACGGTGGATCGAAGATGAGACTGTCGCTAATAGCACAACGGCTAATGCGCTCTCGACCGTGATCGAGTGGGGCGTAATGAACGTTCGCGCTCCTGAAGTATGGGCCATGGGCTTTACCGGCCAGGGCGTCGTCGTTGGCGGCCTCGACACGGGTATCAGGTGGACACACAATGCCATCAAGAACCAGTATCGCGGTTGGAACGGGGCAACAGCCGACCATAACTATAACTGGTGGGATTCCATCCACTCAGGTGGTGGCGTGTGCACGCCGAACCATCAAGAGCCTTGCGATGACAACGCACACGGAACTCACACCGTCGGCACGATGGTCGGGGATGACGGCACCGGCAACCAGATCGGCGTGGCTCCAGGAGCCAAGTGGATCGGATGCCGCAACATGGACCAGGGTAACGGCACCCCCGCCACCTACACAGAGTGCTTCCAGTTCATGATTGCACCGACCGACCTCGCGGGTCAGAACGCCAATCCTGCCCTCCGCCCTCATGTCCTCAACAACTCGTGGGCCTGCCCGCCCAGTGAAGGCTGCACAGATGTCAATATCCTGCACCAGATCATTACAAACACGCAGGCAGCCGGTATCCTGGTTTCTTTCTCGGCAGGCAACTCTGGGCCGGCCTGCAGCACAGTCATAACCCCCGGCGCCTTCTATGATGAGGCGTTTTCAATCGGCGCCATAGATATCAGCAATACCCTCGCGGGCTTCAGCAGCCGGGGTCCTGTTACTGTGGACGGCTCTAACAGGCTCAAGCCGAACGTATCGGCACCCGGCGTAAATGTGCGCTCGGCAACCAACGCCAGCGACACATCTTACTCAAGCTTCAGCGGCACGTCGATGGCCAGCCCACATGATGCAGGCGTAGTAGCTCTTCTGTGGTCGGCTCGCCCGCAATTGGTGCGCGATGTCGCCGGCACAAGGAATATCCTCCAGAACACGGCTAACCCTGCGGTGACGGTGTCTGGTGGAGTGCAAACATGCGGCGGTATACCTAGCAGCCAGATACCGAACAACTCGTTCGGCTATGGCCGCATTGACGTAGTGGCTGCGGTAAACAGCGTACCGGTGGCAACACCTACGCCAATACCCCCCACCGCTACAAACACATCTGTACCACCCACTGCTACCAACACGTCAGTCCCACCCACGGCGACTTCGATCGCCTGCCTGATACAGTTTAGCGATGTGCCCGTGACCAACACGTTCTATACGGCTATCCGCTGCCTCGCGTGCCGGGGTATTGTTAGCGGCTACTCGGACGGTACATTCAGGCCGAACAACCTGGTGACGCGAGGCCAGCTTGCCAAGATCGTATCGAACGCAGCGGGCTTCAGCGAGCCGCCGGGCGTTGTCCAGCGTTACGAAGACGTGCCTCTCAGCAACACCTTCTTCGAGTTCATCGAGCGTCTGTCGTCAAGAGGATATATGTCGGGCTACCCATGCGGTGGGCCTGGTGAGCCTTGTAGAACAGGCATGCCATACTTCCGCCCGTTCGCCAACGCGACACGCGGCCAGACCGCCAAGATCGTCGCAAACGCTGCGGGCTTCACCGACCCGCCAACCGGCCAGACATTCGAAGATGTGTCTCCCACCAGTACGTTCTACCAGGAGATACAGCGCCTGGCTACGCGCAATGTGATGTCAGGTTACGCGTGCGGTGGACCTGGTGAGCCTTGTGTAGAGCCTACCAACAGGCCGTACTTCCGGCCAGGTAACGCTGTGACCAGGGGACAGAGCTCCAAGATCGTTGCTAATACCTTCTTCCCTGACTGTAATCCTGTAGCACGCTAACAGCAAACATCTGACAAAATAACAGTTTGTCAGGAAGGGCGAGACCAGACGGTCTCGCCCTTTGCTTTCCCTTAGACCACTTCCATTTGTCTGAACTCCGCGCCCGGCACCTCTTGTACC